>JAODNF010000404.1 GCA_025464915.1 Frankiales bacterium
GAACCTGTTCGACAACATCGCCTTCCCGCTTCGTGAGCACACGAAGAAGACGGAGAAGGAGATCAAGGACATCGTCCTGGACAAGATGGAGATCGTCGGCCTGACCGGCGCGGAGAAGAAGCTCCCCGGCGAGATCTCCGGTGGCATGCGCAAGCGCGCCGGCCTGGCCCGTGCGCTCGTCCTGAACCCCGAGATCTTGCTGTTCGACGAGCCGGACTCGGGTCTGGACCCGGTGCGCACCGCCTACCTCAACCAGCTGATCGTGGACCTGAACGCGCAGATCGAGGCGACGTTCCTCATCGTCACCCACGACATCAACACCGCTCGCACGGTGCCGGACAACATCGGCCTGCTCTACCGCCGGCACCTGGCCATGTTCGGCCCGCGCGAGATGCTGCTGTCCAGCAACGAGCCCGTCGTCCGGCAGTTCCTCAACGCGCAGCGCGAGGGGCCGATCGGCATGGCGGAGGAGAAGGACGCCGGCGAGCTCGAGTCCGAGAAGGGCATCGAGCTCGGGGCGCTGCCGCCGATCCCGGTGCAGCTGCCGACCAGCGCCGGCCAGACCCGCCACACCCAGCGCGCGCCGGGCTCGTGGCTGAAGGAGAACGGCGTGACGCCGCCCCCCGGGTCGTTCGCCGGGCTCGACCTCGAGTTCGGGAACGGCTCCCAGGCGGGTACGGCGAAGGCCGAGGCTCCCGCTGCGGGTGTCCGGGTCGTGAGCACCGAGGAGCGCGTCGAGCGGGCGCGCGCCGCCGCCGAGCGCGCCGCCGCCAGGGGCAGCGCGAGCGGCACGACGGCCACGAAGGCCGCCCCTGCCACCAAGAAGGCCCCGGCGAAGAAGGCCGCCGCCAAGAAGACGGCTGCCAGGAAGAGGTCGGGCGCCTGATGGCGATCTCCCCCCTCGCCCCCGTCCGGGGAGCAGGCGACTTCTTCGCCCTCTCCCTGGACGTTCTGGTGCAGCTGTTCCGCAGCATCGTCAAGCGGCAGTTCCAGTTCGCGGAGTTCGTCCAGCAGGCGTGGTTCATCGCGTCGGTCACGATCTTCCCGACGGCGCTGGTCTCGATCCCCTTCGGCGCCGTGCTGGCGCTGCAGATCGGCAACCTCACCAAGCAGATCGGCGCCCAGAGCTTCACCGGCGCCGTCGCCGTCCTCGGCGTCGTTCGCGAGGCCAGCCCCATCGTCACCGCCCTGCTGATCGCAGGCGCCGGCGGCTCGGCGATCTGCGCCGACCTCGGCTCCCGCAAGATCCGCGAGGAGATCGACGCCATGGAGGTGCTCGGCGTCAGCCCGCTGGCCCGCCTGGTCGCGCCCCGCGTCCTCGCCTGCATGCTCGTCGCGTTCTTCCTCAACGGCATGGTCTCGGTCGTCGGCGTGATGGGTGGCTACTTCTTCAACGTGATCCTGCAGGGCGGCACGCCGGGCGCCTACCTGGCCAGCTTCACCGCCCTCGCCCAGATCCCCGACCTGGTCGTCGGCGAGATCAAGGCCGTGATCTTCGGGTTGATCGCCGCGCTCGTCGCCGCCTACAAGGGGCTCAACGCCAAGGGCGGTCCGAAGGGCGTCGGTGACGCCGTCAACCAGAGCGTCGTCATCAGCTTCATGCTGCTGTTCCTGACCAACTTCATCATCACAGCCATCTACTTCCAGGTCATCCCGCAGAAGGGCGGCTGACATGGCCGTCTCCTCGGGCACCCCCGTCCCGCCGATCGTCCAGACGCTGACCCGCTACCCGAAGCGGATCGGCGGGTCGCTGCTCGGCGTGCTCGACGACCTGGGCGCGCAGCTGTCCTTCTACGCCCGGTCGCTCGGCTGGACCTACCGCGTCATCCTGCGCTACAAGCGCGAGGTCGTGCGGCTGCTCGCCGAGGTCAGCCTCGGCTCCGGCGCGCTCGCGCTCGTCGGCGGCACGATCGGCGTCATCGCCTTCCTCACGTTCTTCACGGGCACGGAGGTCGGCCTGCAGGGCTACGCCGCGCTCAACCAGCTCGGCACGGCCAACTTCACGGCCTTCCTCTCCGCCTACTTCAACACCCGTGAGATCGCGCCGCTCGTCGCGGCACTGGCCCTGTCGGCCACGGTCGGGTGCGGCTTCACGGCTCAGCTGGGCGCCATGCGGATCTCGGAGGAGGTCGACGCGCTCGAGGTCATGGGCGTCCCGTCGCTGCCGTTCCTCGTGACGACGCGCATGATCGCCGGCTTCATCGCCGTGATCCCGCTCTACATCATCGGCCTGATGTCGTCGTACTTCGCCGCCCGCACCATCACGACCGGCTTCTACGGCCAGTCGACGGGCACCTACGACCAGTACTTCCACCAGTACTTGCCGCCGATCGACGTGATCTACAGCTTCCTGAAGGTGCTGATCTTCGCCGTCATCATCATCCTGATCCACTGCTACTACGGCTACTACGCCAGCGGCGGCCCGGCCGGCGTCGGCGTGGCCGTCGGCCGCGCGGTCCGCACTGCCATCGTCGCCGTGAACCTCGTCGACTTCTTCCTGTCGCTCGCCATCTGGGGCGCGACCACGACGGTGAAGATCGCGGGATAGCCGTGTCCGCCCCCCCAGCCACCGGCTCCGCCATCTACAAGCGGCGCATCTCCGGCGTGGTCTTCCTGCTCGTGATCAGCATGCTCGTCTACCTCACGGTGCTGCTCTACCAGAAGAAGTTCACGGCAGTCGTGAAGGTCAGGCTCGAGACCGATCGCATCGGCAACCAGCTCGCCGCGCACTCCGACGTGAAGATCCGCGGGCTGGTGGTCGGCGAGGTCCGCAGCGTGTCCAGCAAGGGCGACGGCGCCGTGATCACCTTGGGCCTCAAGCCCGGCGAGATCTCCAAGATCCCCGCCGACGTGCGGGCGGCCCTCTACCCGAAGACGCTCTTCGGCGAGAAGGAGGTCGTGCTCACGGGGGGTACGACGGGCGGACCCCACCTGACCTCCCGCGACACCATCACGCAGGACCGCACCGAGACCGCGGTCGAGACGGAGAAGGCGATCAACGACCTGCTGCCGCTGCTGCAGGCGCTCAAGCCGCAGCAGCTGTCGAAGGCGCTGAACGCGCTGTCGACGGCGCTGCGCGGCCGCGGCAACGAGCTCGGCCAGAACCTGGTGCGTACGGCCGCCTACCTCAAGCAGCTCAACCCCGACCTGCCGACGCTCCAGCAGGACATGGCCGGGCTCGCGGACTTCACCAACAACACCGCCGACGCCACCCCGGACCTGCTGCAGGTCCTCGACAACCTGTCGGCGAGCAGCCGCAACCTGGTCGAGGAGAAGGGGTCGCTCGACACCTTCCTCACGAGCTCCACGAGCTTCGCGAGCACGACCCGGCAGATCGTCGCGGAGAACGAGCAGTCCCTGGTGCAGCTCGCCGCGACGTCGCGGGCACCGCTGGACCTGTACGCCCGCTACTCCCCGGAGTACCCCTGCCTGCTCGCCGGCCTCGCCCGCTACGAGCCGATCATCGACCAGGCGTTCGGCGGCCTGCAGGCAGGCCTGCACATCACGGTCGAAGCCATCAAGGACAACGGCGGCTACACGCCGGCGCAGACCCCGAAGTACCGGGACGCCCGGGCGCCCTACTGCAACGGCCTGCCGCACCCGAAGGTGCCTGCGGGAGACGCGTCGTTCGACGACGGCTACCGCACCTCGACCACGCCGACCTCCAAGGCGGCGCTGGACTCCGTCGCGGCGCCGCTCCTCGGCGTCCCGGCTGACCAGGTCCCCGACATCTCCGGCCTCCTGCTCGAGCCGGCCACGCAAGGGAGCGCGGTGGGGCTCGCATGAAGACCACGTCGGCCGGCATCAAGCTGATCATCTTCATGGTGGTCACGTCCTTGATGACGTTCGTGCTGGCCGCGACGATCGGCAACTTCGGCGGCGGCAGCACCACGACCTACAAGGCCGCCTTCACCGATGTCACCGGCCTGCTCCCAGGCAACGAGGTGCGCATCGCCGGTGTCCGGGTCGGCAAGATCAAGAAGGTCTCGCTGGCGCCCTCCGGCTCCTGTGCCTCGGACTTCGCCGGTCTCCCCGAGCCGCCTCGGCTGGGCCAGGTGACGATCCAGCTCGACAACGGGCAGAAGATCACCGACGCCGACAACCTGCAGATCCGCTACCGCAACCTGGTCGGTGAGCGCTACGTCGCGATCGCTCAGGACGTCGGGACGGGGACCGACAGCGACCACACGAAGCTCATCTGCCCGGACAAGCGGTCCGACCAGTCGACCCGCACCACCCCGGCGCTGGACCTGACGATCCTGTTCAACGGCTTCAAGCCGCTGTTCCAGGCGCTCGACCCCGCCAGCGTCAACGACGTCTCCATGGAGATCGTCAAGACGCTCCAGGGCGAGGGCGGCACTGTCGACGACCTGCTGGCGCACACCGCCTCCCTCACCACGACGCTCGCCAACAAGGACGCCGTCATCGGGCGGGTCGTCGACAACCTGACGTCGGTGCTCGACACCCTGGACAAGCGCGACACCGACCTCAACAGCCTCATCCTCCAGCTGCGCCGGCTGGCCGCCGGGTTCGCGGCCGACCGGACCGAGATCGGCAGCTCGATCGAGGGGATCGGCAAGCTGACCGACGCGACCGCCGGCCTGCTCGCCGGCATCCGCCCCTCCGTGAAGACCGACATCACGCAGCTCGGCAAGCTGGCGAACACCCTGAAGAAGAACAACAGCACCGTCGAGGGCGTCATCCAGCGGCTGCCCGACAAGCTCAACCGGATCGTGAGCACCGCCACCTACGGCGGCTGGTTCAACTTCTACCTGTGCGGCCTGGCCGTCACCAGGCCCGACGGCAACGGCGGGCAGACGGTGGTCACCTCGCTGGTCAACACGGCGTCGAGGTGCAAGATATGACCCCGTTCAGGGAGCGCAACAAGTCGGTGATCGGTGGCGTCGGGCTGCTGCTGATCTTCCTGCTGCTGGCGGCCGCCTTCCAGACCGACAAGCTGCCCTTCATCGGCGGTGGCACGACCTACAAGGCCGAGTTCACCGAGGGCGCCGGCCTGCAGAAGATGGACGAGGTGCGGGTGGCCGGCGTCAAGGTCGGCAAGGTCACCAAGATCGGCTTCAAGAAGAGCTGCGACTACTCCGGCAACCTGGCGCAGAGCGTGGTCGGCGACAAGGCCGGCTGCGTCGAGGTGACGATGCGCGTCAAGGGCGTCCACCTCGGCGCGCTCACCAAGGCTGACATCCGCATCAAGACGGTCCTGGGCCGCAAGTTCCTCATGCTCACGCCCGACGGCGACGGCTCGCTCGCCAAGGACGCGACGATCCCGCTCGCGAGGACGACCTCGCCGTTCGACGTGTCGCCGGCCTTCCAGCAGCTGTCGACCACGATCGGCCACATCCAGACCGACCAGCTCGCGCAGTCGTTCACCACCCTGGCCGACACCTTCCGCGGCTCGGCCCCGGAGGTGCGCGCCTCGCTGAGCGGCCTGAGCCGGCTGTCCCAGACCATCGCCTCGCGTGACGCGAAGCTGCGCACCCTGCTCGACCGCGCCTCCGGGGTCACCCAGGTGCTCGCCGACCGGGACGACGACCTCGTCGCGTTCCTCAAGGACAGCGACCTGCTGCTCCAGGAGGTCAAGGCACGGCGTACCGCGATCCACACGCTGCTCACCACGACGACCGAGCTGTCGGAGCAGCTCATCGCCCTGGTCCGGGAGAACCGCGCCACCCTGGCCCCGGCGCTGGCCGACCTCAAGGTCGTCACCGACATGCTGGCGCGCAACCAGAAGAACCTGGACCTGGGCCTGCAGCGGCTCGCGCCGTTCGTGCGGCTGTTCGCCAACAACCTGGGCAACGGGCGCTGGTTCGACACCTACGTCTACAACCTGACCAACCCCTCGGGCTTCGTGCCCGGCACCTTCGGGAACGGAACATGACCCGTCCTCGCGGCGCCCGCCGCCGCCTGCTCGCCCTCACCGCCCTGCTCGGGCTGTCCTCGATGGCCGCCGGCTGCGGCATCTTCGGCGGCGCGAAGGAGAAGCACTTCTCGGCCGAGTTCACCAAGGCGGTCGGGGTCTACAAGCACAGCGACGTCCGGGTGCTCGGGGTCAAGATCGGCCAGGTCACCAAGATCACGCCGCACGGCGACCGGGTCCGCCTCGACATGACCTACGACGCGTCCTACAGCATCCCGGCGGACGCCAAGGCCGTCATCCTGTCGCCGTCGATCGTGTCCGACCGCTACGTGCAGCTCACCCCCGTCTACTCCTCGGGCCCGACGCTGGCCGACGGCGCCAACCTCACGCTCGAGGACAAGCGCACGCAGGAGCCGGTCGAGCTCGACACGATCTACAAGAACATCGACACGCTCAACCAGGCCCTGGGGCCGCAGGGCGCCAACAGCAAGGGCGCCCTGTCCGACCTGCTGAAGGTCAGTGCGTCCAACCTCCGCGGCAACGGCGCGCTGCTCAACACCACCCTGACCGGGTTGTCGCAGGCCGTGAAGACGCTGTCCGACTCGCGCACCGACCTGTTCACGACCATCGCCAACCTGCAGGCGTTCACGACGACGATCGCGCAGAACGACAGCATCGTCGCGCAGTTCGACCAGGACCTGGCCGTCGTCGCCGACCAGCTCAACGGCGAGCGCACCGACCTCGCGACCGCCATCAAGACGCTGGCCTCGGCCCTCGGCGAGGTGGCGTCCTTCGTCAAGCAGAACTCCGCCAACCTGACCGCCAACGTCGCCAACCTCAAGACCGTCACCGCGATCCTGGTCAAGGAGAAGGCGGCCCTGCGCGAGTTCCTCGACACCGCCCCGACGGCGCTGTCGAACCTGCAGCTCGCCTACAACTCCTCCTCGGGCACGCTCGACACGCGCGACAACAGCAACTCCGCCGGCGGGCCGACGGGCGCGCTGTGCAACCTGCTTGCCATCGCCGGCCAGAGCGCCGCGACCTGTCGCGACACCTTGGGCCTGCCGAGCCTCCCGAAGGCCAAGAGCGCCGCCCTGACGAGCGCCCCGACGGTCGCCGAGCGGGACCTGACCCTCGGCGGCATCCTGGCGGTGAACCGATGATGAGGGCCCGGCTCGTCGCGACGGCCCTCGCCGGCGCGGTCGCCCTCAGCGGCTGCCAGTTCAAGGGCGCCAGCAGCGTGCGCCTGCCCGGTGGCGCGAGCGGCCCGTTCGTCGTGAAGGTCGAGTTCAAGGACGCCCTCGACCTGGTGCCGCAGTCGGCGGTGAAGGTCAACGACGTCACCGTCGGGTCGGTCTCGAAGATCGAGCTGAAGGGCGGCCCGCACTCCAAGGAGGGCGGCAACTACTACGCCCTCGTGACCTGCAACGTGAAGAGCAGCGTCAAGCTCCCCGACAACACCGACGCCCGGCTGCGCCAGACGTCCCTCCTCGGCGAGAAGTTCGTCAGCCTCGAACCGCCGGAGGCCAAGAGCGACTGGTCCGGCTCGTTCGCGAGCGGCGGGACGATCACCATCGCGAGCCAGCGGACCTTCGAGAACGCCGACATCGAGGAGGTGCTCGGCGTCCTGTCACTCATCCTCAACGGCGGGGCGATCGAGCAGCTCAACACGATCAACACCGAGCTGAGCAAAGCGCTCAAGGGCCGCGAGTCCGGGGTCAAGGACTTCCTCGACCAGCTGGACGGCTTCGTGAAGGGCCTCGACGCGCAGAAGAACCAGATCACGGCCGCCCTCGACGGGCTCGACCGCCTGACCAGCAAGCTGGCCGCTCAGAAGCAGACCCTCGACGTGGCGCTGCGCGACCTGCCCAAGGGCACCGCCGTCCTCGCCGACGAGCGCGCCCAGCTGACCAAGCTGCTGACCGGCCTCAACAACCTCGGCACCGTCGCGGTCCGCGTCATCAACAGCACGCAGTCCAACACGATCGCCGACCTCCAGTCGCTGCGCCCGATCCTGACGCAGCTGTCCGCCGCCGGCGCCGACCTGCCGAACGCGCTCGAGCTGCTCACGACGTACCCGTTCCCGCGGACCATCGGGCCCGGCATGTACAAGGGCAAGAAGATCCAGGGCGGCATCCGTGGCGACTACGCCAACCTGTTCATCTCGGTCGACGCCGACATCGCCGGCACCATCGGCAACCTGACCGGCACCACGCTGCCGATCCCGATCCCGAAGACCGGCAAGCCGCTCGTGCCCAAGCTGCCGACGGCGAAGGTGCCCGCCAGCATCACCGACCTCGACAGCCGGCTCAAGGACGGCAAGGTCTCCAGCCTCGAGCTGCTCCTGTTCGGAGGCGTCTCATGATCACCCGCCGGGTGCGCATCCAGCTGCTGGTCTTCGGCCTCATCGCCGTGCTCGGCATCGCCTACGCCGGCGGCAAGTACGCCGGTCTCGGCAAGGTTCTCCCGGGCTACGACCCGGGCTACCTCGTCAGCGCTGACTTCGAGGACTCCGGCGGCATCTTCGCCGGCGCCGAGGTCACCTACCGGGGTGTCCCGATCGGCAAGGTCGAGAAGCTCGTCCTGGACAACGGCAGCACGGGCGTCACCCTCAAGCTGCGCCTCAAGCCCGGCAGCAAGGTGCCCAAGGGCGCGCTGAAGGCCGCCGTCGCGAACCGCTCGGCCATCGGCGAGCAGTACGTCAACCTCGACCCCTGCTCCGACGCGGCGACCGCCGCCAGCTGCGCTGCGGGCCCGTTCCTCAAGGGCGGCGACTCGATCGCGCGGGCGAGCACCTCGATCCCGATCCCGCCGAAGCAGCTCATCGTCAACCTCGACCGGCTCGTGACGAGCGTCGACACCAAGGACGTCGAGACGGTCCTCGACGAGCTCGGCACCGCCTTCGACGGGGCCGGCGACGACCTGCAGCGCCTCATCGACGCCGGCAACTCCCTCACGACGACGGCGACCCAGTACCTCCCGCAGACGACCAAGCTGATCCAGGACAGCAAGCCCGTCCTGGACACCCAGCGCGCGACGGCCGGCGACTTCAAGAGCTACAACGCCGACCTGGCCGAGCTGACCAAGCAGCTGCGGGCGAGCGACCCGGACTTCCGCAAGCTCTTCTCCAACGGCACCGACAGCGCCAAGGTGCTGACGACCTTCCTGCAGCAGAACGAGGCGAACCTCACGCCGCTGCTCAACAACCTGGTCTTCACCGCC
>JAODNF010000420.1 GCA_025464915.1 Frankiales bacterium
GAGCAGCAGCGTGCCGACCAGTATCGCGACCTTGGCGGGAAGCGTCGCCCTGTGTCCGAGCACCCAGGGGGCCGCGACGATGGGTGGCCAGTGCCAGAGGTAGATGCCGTAGGAGTGGTCTCCTAGCCACTGCACGACCCGGTTCGAGACGAGCGGACCGGACGTGCGGTCCTCGCCGAGGAGGAAGAGCGCCGCGCCGAGCACCGGCACGGCTGCGATCGCGCCGGGGAAGGCGTGTGAGCCGGACAGCCGGACACACGAGACGACCACGACCGCCAGCCCGACCCAGGCCAGCGCCGGTCGGAGTCTCGCGGCCCAGCCCTTCGGGATCTGAGTGAGCAGCGCGCCGACCCCGAACTCCCAGGCCCGGGTCTGAGTCGCGAAGAAGGCCAGCGGCGGGTTGGACCGGGTCATCAGGACCGAGACGACGAACGAGGCGACGGCCACGGTGGCCAGGACGAGCACGATGGCGCTCCGCGACGAGAGGCGACCGAGGCGCCGGGCGAGAAGCACGGCGAGCCCGAGCAGCAGCGGCCAGAAGACGTAGAACTGCTCCTCGACCGATAGCGACCAGTAGTGCTGCGCGAGGGACGGGCTGTCCTCGGCATGCAGGTAGTCGACGGCGTCGTGGCCCAGCACCCAGTTCTGCAGGTACACGGCCGATGCGCCGATCTGCGTGAGGTTGTTCTGCCACGTGACCCTGGGCATCGCCGCGACGAGGGTGACGAGGCACCCGGCCAGCACCATGAAGGCGGCCGGCAGCAGCCGCCGGATCCGTCTGGCCCAGAACTCCCCCAACGCGACACGTCCGGTGGTGAGCAGCTCGCGGCTCAGCTGCGACGTGATGAGGTAGCCCGAGATGACGAAGAACACGTCGACCCCGACGAACCCGCCCGTGAGCCGTTTGGGGAACAGGTGGTAGAGGACAACCGCCCCGACCGCGACAGCTCGAAGGGCCTGGATGTCCCGACGGGGGGTGATCGCCATCGAGAGATGCTAGCGATCTACGGACTGAGATCCACGACCACGGGGCAGTGGTCGGACGGGCCGGTGCCCTTGCGGGCGTCGCGGTCGATGTAGGCGTCCAGCACCGTCAGCGACGGTGAGGCGTAGAACAGGTCGATACGCATCCCCATGTTCTTGTGGAACATGCCGGCCCGGTAGTCGTAGTAGGTGAACGGCTTGTCGTACTTCTGCGGCCTTGGGACGACGTCCACGAGACCGCAGTCGAGCAGCGCTGTCAGCCGAGCTCGCTCGTCCGCGGTCACGTGCGTGGAGCCGGCGAACGCCTTGATGTCCCAGACGTCGTCGTCGGTCGGGGCGATGTTGAAGTCGCCGGTGACGACGAGGGGGTGCTGCTCGGCAGCCACGACGTCCCGGAAGCGGTCGAGCCACTCGAGCTTGTACGGGAAGTGCGCGCTGTCGAGCGCCCGGCCGTTCGGGACGTAGAGCGACCAGACGCGGACGCCTCCGCAGGTCGCGCCGACGGCGCGGGCCTCGACCTTCGGCACGGAGAGCAGAGCGTCCTCGTCGTCGTTGGCGTAGCCAGGCTGCCCCTCGAACTGCAGCGACACGTCCTCGAGCCCGACCCGGGACAAGATCGCGACGCCGTTCCACCGGCCGTCGCCGTTGTGCGCGACCTCGTACCCGAGCTCCTCGGCACGATCGGACGGGAACGACGCCGTCTTGGTCTCCTGCAGGCAGACGACGTCGGGATCGGCGAGCTCGAGCCACTCGTTGAAGCGCGGCAGCCGCGCGGTGATCGAGTTGACGTTCCAGGTGGCGATGCGCACTCAGCGACCGGCGTGCTCGAAGTCGATGGTCGCGTAGGCAGACAGCTTGGTGAGCCGGTGGTCGCTGATGACGCGACGGATCGTCCCGGACTTGGACCGCATCACGAGCGACTCGGTCGAGGCGCCGCCGCCCTTGTAGCGGACGCCCTTCACGAGCTCGCCGTCGGTGATCCCGGTGGCGACGAAGAAGACGTTGTCACTGCGCACGAGGTCGTCGGTCGACAAGATCGCGTCCAGGTCCAGACCCGCGGCCGCGGCGTTCTCGAACTCGCTCTTCTTCTGCGGCCAGAGCTTGCCCTGGATGACGCCCCCGAGGCACTTCACGGCGCAGGCCGTGATGATGCCCTCGGGAGTGCCGCCGATGCCGAGCAGCAGGTCGACGCCGGTGCCGACCGTGCAGGCCATGACCGCGCCGGCGACGTCGCCGTCGGAGATGAACTTGATGCGCGCGCCCGCGGCGCGCACCTCGTGGACGAGGTCCTCGTGCCGGGGACGGTCGAGGATGCACACCGTGACGTCCTCGACAGCGGCGCCCTTCGCCTTGGCGACGGCCTGGATGTTGTGGGCGACGGGCGCGCTGATGTCGACGACGTCCGCGGCCTCCGGACCCGTGACGAGCTTCTCCATGTAGAAGACGGCGCTGGGGTCGTACATCGTCCCGCGCTCCGCCACCGCCATGACGGCGATGGCGTTCGGCATGCCCTTGGCCATCAGCGTCGTGCCGTCGATCGGGTCGACGGCGACGTCGCACTCCGGTCCTTCGCCCGACCCGACCTGCTCGCCGTTGAAGAGCATCGGGGCCTCGTCCTTCTCGCCCTCCCCGATGACGACCACGCCCTTCATGCCGACGGTGCCGATCAGCTGGCGCATCGCGTCGACGGCCGCGCCGTCTCCGCCGATCTTGTCGCCGCGCCCGACCCACCGGCCGGCGGCCATGGCCGCGGCCTCGGTGACGCGCACGAGCTCCAGCGAGATGTTCCGGTCGGGAGCCTCGCGGGCCACCGAGAGGGACTCTGGGACATCCGGCTGCGTCATGGCCCCCAACCTAACGTGAGAGGCTCGTCCTGTGACACGCCAGGACCTCGATCCCGCCGAGCTGGGGAGCGGCATCTACCCGTGGCTCAACTCCGTGGTCCTGCCGCGTCCCATCGCATGGGTCTCCAGTCGCTCCGCCGCCGGTGTCGACAACCTCGCTCCGCACTCCTTCTTCACCGTCGCGGGCATCGACCCGCCGGTCGTCTCCTTCACCTCGGTCGGGGAGAAGGACACCCTGCGCAACGTGCGTGCGACGCGGGAGTTCGTCGTCTGCATGAGCACCGAGACGCTCGCCGACCAGGTCAACGCGTCAGCGACGGACTTCCCGGATGACGTCAGCGAGTTCGACGCGGTCGGCGTCACCCGCGAGGCGTCGCTCCGCGTCGCCGCGCCCCGAGTTGCCGAGTCCCCGGTGGCGATCGAGTGCCGGTACGTCGACGAGCGCACGTTCGGGTCCTGCACCGTCGTCTTCGGCGAGGTCGTCCACCTCGCTGTCGATCTCGCGGTCCTGAAGGACGACCGTCCCGAGGTCCGGCTGCTCCGGCCGGTCTCCCGGCTGGGCGCCGACGAGTGGGCGACCGTCGGCGAGATCAGCGACCGGCGCCGGGTCCCGTTCTCGGAGCTGTCGGCATGAGCGTCTCGACCCGGGCCGCGGGCACCCGCACCTCGCTGCTCGCCGCAGCGCGCGGCGTGTTCGCCGAGAGCGGCTTCGCCGAGGCCTCGATCGCCGAGGTCGTGGCCCGGGCGGGCGCCTCTGTCGGGTCGCTCTACCACCACTTCGGTGGCAAGGCCGAGCTCTACCTGGCGCTGTTCGAGGACTACCAGTCCGGTCAGGAGGCCCGCGCCGCGACGGCCGTGCGCGAGGCCCGGGTCGCGGGCGAGGTCGATCCCCTCGCCCTGTTCCTCGTCGGCAGCCGGTCCTACCTCGACGGCTGCTGGCAGCAGCGAGACCTGGCGCGCACCTTCCTCGCCGGCGGCGGCCCGCCCGGCTTCGAGCTGCTCGCGCGCAAGCGCTACCGCGACTGGACGCGACGCAACGCCCTGCTCCTCGGCGCCGAGTCGGACTGGGGCGACGCCCTGGTCCTCGTGCTGACGACCGTCATCAGCGAGGCCGGCCACGAGATGGCCGTGTGCGACCACGAGGACGCCGCGCAGCGGCTGGCGGACAACGTGCTGTCCCTCGTCGAGAAGATCGGGTCCTAGCGCCGTGCACGACGACCTGCTCCGCTACCGCGACGACTACCCGGTTCTCGCCCGCTCGACGTACCTCGCTTCGCACACGCTCGGCGCGATGCACCGCCGCACCCCGCAGCGGCACGCCGAGTTCACGGCCCTGTGGGCCGAGAAGGGCGTCGTGGCCTGGGAGGACTGGATGCCCGAGGTCCGTCGGGTGTCCGATGTGCTCGGCTCGCTGATCGGCGCCCCGCCGGGCAGCGTCGTGATGCGCCAGAACGTGGCCGACCTCCTCGGTGACGTCGTCGCCAGCCTCGACTGGGGCGGTGAGCGCACCCGCGTCGTCACCAGCGACCTGGAGTGGCCCGGCTCCCTGCACACCTGGTCGCAGATCCACCGCTGGGGCGGCGAGGCCGTGGTGGTCCCGGCGGCCGGGATCGAGCTCGACCTGGACAGCATGGTCAAGGCCATCGACGAGCGGACGCTCGTCGTGGAGTGCTCGCACGTGCTGTTCCGCACCAGCACCCTCAACGACGTGAAGCCACTGGTCGAGCGGGCGCACGAGGTCGGCGCGCTCGCGATCGTCGACGGCTACCAGGCCGCGGGGACCGTGCCGGTCGACGTCGTCGACCTGGGCGTCGACATCTACGTCGGTGGCTCGGTGAAGTACCTGTCCGGCGGGCCCGGCAACGGCTGGATGTACGTGCGGCCCGGCCTCGACCTCGAGCCGGTCACGACCGGTTGGTTCGGTCAGCGGGCACCGTTCGACTTCGATCCCGACAACCACTACGCCGAGGGCGTGGGGCGCTTCACCGGGGGAACCCCTGGCGTTCCGGCCCACTACGGCGCCGGCCCGGCCTACGAGACGCTTGCCGAGATCGGGATCCAGCGGGTCCGGGAGCGCTCGCAGGCGATGACGCAGCCGCTGCTCGAGACCGCCCTCGACATGGGGTTCACGGTCCGCTCCCCGCACGACCCCGCCAAGCGCGGCGGTCACGTCACCATCGACCCGGGTGACAGCGAGCGCGTCCACGACGCCCTGCACGACGCGGGGTTCGTGGTCGATCACCGCCCCGGAGTCGGCATCCGGGTGTCGCCGCACTTCTACAACACCTTCGAGGAGGCGATGGCCTGCCTCGCCGCGATGCAGGCCGCGCTGCGATAGCCGACAATGGAGGGGTGACCGTGACCGAAGCCCCGCCCGCAGGGCTTCCGCAGCAGCCGCAGAAGAAGCGGCGCGGACGCGAGACGGCGCTGGACATGATCCGCACGCTGGTCGTCGTCTTCGCGCTCGTCATCCCGCTGTGGTTCTTCGGCCAGGCGTCCCCGTCGGACTCCAAGCGGATCCGGCCGATCGATGCGAGCGAGACCTACCGGGACTTCCACGCCGAGACCGGCGCGCCGAGCCCAAGGACGCCGACCGGTTGGGTCGCCACCGTGCAGGCCTACGAGGGCGACGTCGCACGGGTCGGCTACGTCAAGGGCGAGCACTACATGGAGTGGCAGGGCGGGACGGGCGCCGACTGGGTCTACGACGCGACAGGCAAGGGCCAGAAGACGGGCACCGTCCAGGTCGGCAACGTCACCTGGGACCGCTGGCAGGACGGGTCCGGGCAGGTCTCGCTCGTCCGGTCCTACGGCAAGGCGACCGAGCTCGTCGGTGGCCTGCGCGAGGACGCCACCGAGACCGAGCTCCAGTCCCTCGCGGCGACGATCCCCTAGTCCCCGCGTCGCTCGGCGAGCGCCGCGTCCAACCGGGCCTTGGCCCCGTCGAGCCAGCCCTGGCAGACCTTGGCGAGCTCCTCGCCGCGCTCCCACAGCGCGAGCGACTCCTCGAGCGTCGCACCCCCCGCCTCGAGCTTCTGCACGACCTGCGCCAGCTCGTCGCGGGCGGCCTCGTAGCTGGGGCTGGCAGGATCGGTCACGTGGGCACTGAATCACATGAAGCACGTGGTGTGCCCCGGCGTGCCACGGTGGCGGACGCGGCGGACCTGACGCGGCTGCGCGGGCTGATGCACCTGTCGATGGGGGACGCGCTCAGCGACGAGTGGGAGCGGCTGTGCACCGCCGCGTTCGAGCGGCGGCTGCAGACCGAGGGCTTCCGTGCCTACCTCGTCGACGACGGCGGGAGGGCCGTCTGCAGCGGTGCCGGCTGGCTCGACGAGCACCTGCCCTCGCCGTACCTGCTCTCCGGCACCCGCGGGCACATCGCGTCGATCAGCACCGACCCCGACTTTCGCCGCCGGGGGTACGCGCGCGACGTTCTCTCCGCGCTGATGGACTGGTTCCATGAGCTCGGCATCGTGCGCGTCGACCTGCGCGCGACCGAGGACGGTCGTCCTCTCTACGAGTCCTTCGGCTTCCAGCTCCTCGGCGGAGCCACCATGGCCTGGTTCGCGGAGGGCGGCCGCGCCGGCCTCCAGTAGGTCAGCCGCTGGTCACGTGCAGCTCGCCCTGGGCCAGGCGCACCCGCAGCAACTGACCCAGGACCACCTCGTCGGCGTCGCGGACGACGGACCCGTCCGGGTTCTGCACCACCGCGTAGCCGCGGTCCAGGGTCGCCTGCGGGCTGAGGGCGACCACCCGCGCGAGGGTGTGCGTGAGGTCCTGCTGCGCCCGCTCGAGCAGCGAGGTGGTGCAGCGCGACGCGCGGTCGCGCAGGGCGTCGACGTCCCGGCGGCGGTCGGCGACGAGGACCTGCGGCTGACCGAGGACGGGGCGGGACGCCAGCTGTGTGATCCGCTGCGACTCGCGGTCCAGCATGCCGAACAGGACCCGGCGGCAGCGGTCGCGGAGCATCGCGATGCGCTGTGCCTCCTCCTTGACGTCGGGTACGACGCGCTTGCCCGCATCCGTCGGGGTGCTGCACCGGACGTCGGCGACCAGGTCGAGCAGCGGCGTGTCGGGCTCGTGGCCGATGGCGCTGATGACGGGAGTGCGGCAGGCCGCGACGGCCCGCAGCAGGGCCTCGTCGCTGAACGGGAGGAGGTCCTCGACGGAGCCGCCTCCGCGTGCGATGACGATGACGTCGACCTTGCCGTCGAGCCGCTCGAGGGCGCCGATGCACTGCTGCACCGCGAGATGCCCCTGGACGGCGACGTTCTCGACCTCGAAGCGGACGGCGGGCCAACGACGCCGGGCGTTCTCGAGGACGTCCCGCTCGGCGGCAGAGGCCCGGCCGGTGACGAGGCCGACGGTCCCGGGGAGGAACGGCAGCGGCTTCTTGCGGTCGGCGGCGAACAGCCCCTCCTGGCCGAGCAGGACCTTCAGCCGCTCGATGCGTGCGAGCAGCTCGCCGACACCCACGGCCCGGACCTCGGTCGCCGCCAGCGACAGCGTGCCGCGGGTGACGTAGAAGTCGGGCTTGGCATGGATGACGACGCGCTCGCCCTCACGGACGCTCTCGATGAGCCCACGCGAGACGGTCACCGACAGGGAGACGTCGGCGACGGGGTCGCGCAGGGTCAGGAACGCCGTCGGTCCGCGCCCGCCGATCTGCGTGACCTGCCCCTCGACCCAGATCCGGCCCAGCCGGTTCACCCAGTCCTGGATCTTGAGCGCGACGACCCGCACCGGCATCGGTTGCTCGGGCGAGGTCGGCTGGGTCATGCCGGAGAACCTACGTCGTGCGGACCTTGGTGGTGGGGCGCTTCGCGGGGGTCCTCTTCGGCGCGTTGACCTTGCCCTCGCCGACCGCCTCGGGAGTCACAGGAAGTGCTCCGCCGGAGGACGGCTCGCCGCCCTCGAGGGCGAGCTTGGCGATCCGGTTGTCCACGAGCGTGACGACCGGCAGCCGGTCGCCGTGGGCCTTCTCGTAGTCGCGCACTGCCACCAGCTGCTCGACAGTCAACGAGCGGATCCGGCCGCGCAGCGACCCGAGGGTCATGTGGTCGTAGTCGGGGAGCGGCAGCTCGCTGTGGGACGGCTCCTCGCCACCGATGGCCGCAGCGACCTCCTCGACGACCTCTACCACCTCGGGCGTCGCGGCGGTGTCGTGGCGCTGGGGCTTCTTGGAGGCGGCGCGGTCGAGCAGCTCGGTCACCTGGGCCACCGGGTCGGGTGCCTCGTCCTCGGTCGGCAGGTGCTCCCCGAGCCACTCGTCGACCTGCATCTCGGAGAGGTCCGGGCCACCGCGCACCGAGGACAGGAAGTGCTCGCCGCGCTGGGCCAGCTCGTCGTACCGCTGCTGTGCCTCGGCCCACTTCGACAGCGCGGTGGAGACCGCCAGGATGGGCAGCTGGACGACCTTTCCCGGCACCCGTCGTGCGGTGTCGATCGCGGTCGGGATGACGCCGATGACGGCAGCCACTGGGGTAGGGAGAGTGCTGGACACGAATGGGGCTCCTCGCTCGCGGACGTACCCTTGAAGCATGGACCCCGAAGCCACCGCCCAAACGAAGAGGGTGCTGTTGGCTGCGCCACGTGGCTACTGCGCGGGTGTCGACCGGGCCGTGGTGACGGTCGAGAAGGCGCTCGAGCTCTACGGCGCGCCCGTCTACGTCCGCAAGCAGATCGTCCACAACAAGCACGTCGTGAAGACGCTCGAGGACAAGGGCGCTGTCTTCGTGGAGGAGACCGACGAGGTGCCCGAGGGCGCCCTCGTGGTGTTCTCCGCCCACGGCGTCGCCCCGACGGTCCACAGCGAGGCCGCGGCCCGCAGCCTGAAGACGATCGACGCGACCTGCCCGCTCGTCACGAAGGTCCATCTCGAGGCGCGGCGGTTCGCCAAGGACGACTACGACATCGTCCTCATCGGACACGAGGGCCATGAGGAGGTCGTCGGGACCACTGGCCAGGCCCCCGAGCACATCCACCTCGTCGACGGGGTCGACGAGGCCGCGACCGTCGAGGTGCGGGACCCGTCCAGGGTGGCCTACCTCAGCCAGACGACCCTGTCGGTCGACGAGACGAACGTGACGGTCGACGCGCTCCGGGACCGCTTTCCGCTGCTGCAGGGACCGCCGTCGGCGGACATCTGCTACGCCACCCAGAACCGTCAGGTCGCCATCAAGCAGGTGGCGACCGAGTCGCAGCTGGTGCTGGTGGTCGGGTCACGCAACAGCTCGAACAGCGTCCGCCTCGTCGAGGTCGCGCTCGGGGCCGGCGCGTCTGCGGCGTACCTCGTCGACGACGCGACCGAGGTCCTGCCCGCGTGGCTCGAGGGGGTCACGACCGTGGGCGTCACCAGCGGCGCCTCGGTGCCGGAGGACCTCGTGCAGGGCGTGCTGGACCTGCTCGCGACCCACGGCTACGCCGACGTGCAGACCGTCTCGCCCGTCGAGGAGAACCTGGTGTTCGCCCTGCCGCCCGAATTGCGGCGCGACCTCAAGGCTGCCGGGCAGTCCTGAACCGGACGAGCGCGATCACCAGCGCGAGGCCGGTCGCCGCGTAGAGCACCGGGGCTCCCTGGATGAGGGACGAGACGAGCTCGAGTGCATTCTGCTTGAGGAACCCGCCGGGGGCGCCGTAGTGGCCGATCGCGGCTCCGATGAGGGCAAGCACGCAGTAGATCAGCGGGGGCATGACGATCGTCGCCTTCAGGTCCTCGCGGTGGGCGAGCAGGGCCGCCAGGGCGCTGCCGAGGACGAAGCAGATCGCGAACGTCGTGCGCAGCCCACGGCCGGTCTCGACGTCGATGACGGCTCCGACGAAGCCGATTCCCAGGCCGATCGTGGCGGCGCCCACGGCCGTGAGGCCGCGGCGGTCGGCGACGTGCGCCCCGGCCGGCAGGTGGAGGTGGTGGTCCTGCACCGGCTGCTCCGCGCCTTCCGCGGAGGGACTGGTCCAGCTGCTCACGGAGCGACCGTACCCCGGTAGAGCGCCGTGACCCGGGCGCTAGCGTCACGACATGGACGAAATCTTGGCCGGCGTCGTGTCCGAGGCCCGAGGCAAGGACCCCTCGCTGCCGGCTGAGGCAGCAGCCGAGCTCGCGAGCCGCGCCCTCGCCCTGCCTCTCGACGCCGATGCCGCCGAGATCGCCAGGGTGCTGATCGAGGGGGATCAGGCGCTCGACGTCAGCTGGGCGAACGCCGTCGCCACCTCCGTCGTCGGGCTCCGCTGACCGCTGTCGCGGCGAGTGTGCCGCGGCCTAGCCTCTCCTGCATGGGCGTTACCGTCACCCACCCGGGGCCCGAGGGGCACCTGTCCTTCTTCGTCGCGCTGACGCCCACGCGCGCTGATTGGCCGACGGCGATGACGGTGGACGAGCTGACCGCGCTGTCAGGACACGCCGAGTCGCTCGCTTCCCTTGCCGCGCAGGGGATCTGCGTCGTCGCAGGTCCGTGCCTGGACGCTGGCCTCGGGGTCGGCGTCTTCGACGGCTGGCCCCTGGAGCAGCTGGTGCGTCATCTCGGGGAGGACGACCCGATGGTGGTCGCCGGCTTCTTCGACGCCTCGGTGCGGGCCATGAAGCTGTCCTTCGAGCGCGCCAGCACCGAGACCGACCACCGCTAGTCCGTGTGGCGCGCTCGCGCGGCGGTGTGGCTCCTGCGCACCCACCTGCGCGAAGGCAGTCCTCGCTGTGCTCGGTTGTCTGACCGCGCCGCGAGGGGCTCGGAGGCGCACCCTCGTGTCTGATCGCCCGACAACCGTGGGGAACAGGTGCTCGGGATGAGCTGAGTGCGGACGGCGCGCCTGGTGGTGCGATCGCCCACGGGCAGGTCAGCCGGTCTCGGGCAGGGCCACCAGGTGCGGCGCGCTCACGGGCCGGGTGACGTCCTCGACGGGCAGCGGGTGGGGCAGGTCGCCGTCGAGGCCGAGCTCGCTCATGCGGCGGGCGCTGGGCAGCACGGTGCGTTCGAGCGAGCCGACGGTCTTGTTGAAGTCGCTGACCGCGGTGCCGAGGGAGCGGCCGAGCTTGTCGACGTGCTGGCCGAACGTCGCCAGCCGGGAGAACAGGTCCTTGCCGGCGGCGAACACCTCCTGCGCGTTGTCCGCGAGCTGGTGCTGCTGCCAGGCGTAGGCCACGGCCCTGAGCAGGCTGAGCAGGGTCGTCGGAGTCGCGATGTGGACGCGACGGACCATCGCGTGCTCGAGCAGGGCCGGGTCGGCCTCGAGGGCCGGGGCGAGCATCGCCTCCGAGGGGATGAACAGGACGACGAACTCGGGGCTCTCGGGCAACGACTCCCAGTAGGCCTTGCTGGCGAGCGCGTCGACGTGCTGCCGGAGGTGCCGTGCGTGCCGCGCCTGGTCGCCGCCGTGCTCCGCGTCCTCAAGGTAGGCAGCCAGTGACACCTTTGCGTCGACGACGACCGACCCACCGCCCGCGAGGTGCACGACCAGATCGGGCCGCTGGTCGCCGACGACGAGCTGCTCGGTGAAGTCGCAGCGGTCGAGCATCCCCGCGTGCT
>JAODNF010000421.1 GCA_025464915.1 Frankiales bacterium
GTCTGCAGGTTGTTGATGAGCGTGCCGGTGATGCGGGCGCCGGTCATGCCGAACGGGTGGCCGACGGCGATGGCGCCACCGGAGACGTTCAGCTTCTCGAGGTCGATGCCGACCTCGCGCTGCGACGAGAGCACCTGAGCCGCGAAGGCCTCGTTGATCTCGTAGAGGTCGATGTCGTCGACCGTCTTGCCGGCGCGGGAGAGCGCGAGCTTGATGGCCTCGGCCGGGCCGTGGCCCATGACCTCGGGCGACAGGCCCGTGACGGCGGTGGAGACGATGCGGGCCAGCGGGGTGAGGCCGAGAGCCTTCGCCTTGGCGTCGCTCATGATGATCACGGCCGCGGCGCCGTCGTTGAGCGGGCAGGCGTTGCCGGCGGTGACGCGGCCGTCGGGGCGGAAGACCGGCTTGAGGCCGCTCATGCCCTCGACCGTGACACCCGCGCGGGGGCAGTCGTCCTTGTCGACGACCGTGCCGTCCTCGAGCGTGTAGGGGGTGATCTCGCGCTCCCAGAAGCCGTTGGCGATGGCCTTCTCGGCGCGGTTCTGCGACGACGCCGCGAACTCGTCCATGTCCTCGCGGGAGATGTTCTTCCAGAGCGCGACGTTCTCCGCGGTCTGGCCCATCGCGATGTAGAGGTCGGGGAGCTCGCCGTCCTCGCGCGGGTCGTGCCAGTCGCTGGCGCCGGACGCGGCGACGGCGTCGCTGCGGGTCCAGGCCGGCTCGAACTGCGGGTTGCGGGCGGTGCCGCTGTCGGCCATGCCGCTCATGAAGCGGGAGACCGCCTCGACGCCGGCCGAGATGTAGGCGTCGCCCTCGCCGGCCTTGATGGCGTGGAAGGCCATCCGGGTCGTCTGCAGCGAGCTCGAGCAGTAGCGGTTGACGGTGGTCCCGGGCAGGAAGTCGTAGCCGAGCTTCACCGCGACGGCGCGGCCGATGTTGAAGCCGGCCTCACCCGCCGGCTGGCCACAGCCCATGATCAGGTCGTCGATGTCGTGCACGTCGAGCGCGCCGACCTTGTCGAGGGCCGTCTTCACCGCGAATGCGGCGAGGTCGTCCGGACGGGCGCTGACGAGCGAGCCCTTCATGGCGCGGCCGATGGGGGTACGGGCGGTCGAGACGATCACGGCCTCGGTCATGCGGGACTCCTCGGGAGAGAAAACAGAACGACGTTCTAGAGAACGCTAGCCGCTCTCAGCCTCTTCCTCGTCAGGGGCCTCGTCATCCCGCTCATCGGGAGCTCCGCGACCCACCAGCGGCAGCCGCCGGACGAGCCGGACAAGACGGCCGGGCCCGACCGCAGCCGCGCCCTCCTCGCCCTCCACCGTCTCGACCACGAGGCCTGCCTCGCGGGCCGCGACGCCGGCCGCGACGCTGACGTCGTAGACGTTGTCGGACACCGGGACGCTGACGGGGTGGTCGACCCCGAGCCCCTCGAGGACGCTCGGGAGCAGCACGTCGGCGACCCGGCGGTAGCCGTCGGCCGACGGGTGGAAGCGGTCCGCGGACCACAGGCCCTCGTGGCGCTGGAACTCCTCGGCGAGCAGCGAGCCGAGGGAGACGGCCGTGCCGCCCTGCTCGGCCACCGCGATGGCCTGGGCCGTCGCCATCCGGCGCGACCAGTAGGCGGCGACCGTCTTGAGCGGCTGCAGCAGCGGCTTGACCGTGCCCAGGTCGGGGCAGGTGCCGACGACCACGATGGCGCCGGCCGCCCGCAGCGTCGCGACGGCCCGGCCGAGCAGGGCGCTCGCGTCGCCGGGCCAGACGGTGTGGGTGACGTCGTTCGCGCCGATCATGATCACGGCGACGTCGACGGGCTGCTGGAGCGCCTTCGCCACCTGGGTGTCGAGGTCGGCGCTGCGCCCGCCGACGACGGCGTGGACGTCGAGTCGCACCCGGCGCTGCATGTCGCGGGCGATGCCGCCGGCGAGCAGCGCGCCGGGGGTCTGCGCGACGCTGTCGCAGCCCAGCCCGGTGGCCGAGGAGTCGCCCAGCATGACGAGGCGCAGCGAGGGGCCGAGGTAGCGGCCGTAGACGCCGGTCGGGTCAGGCGGCAGCTCCTTGGGCTCGCCGATGGTGTTGCGCGCGATCTTCGCCTCGGCCCGGATGAGGCCGTACCCGACGGCGGCGAGGGCGGCGACCGAGCCCGCGCTGTAACCCGTTCCCTGGGCCGCCCGTCGTCCGGGTCGCTGCAGTCTCATGTCGCCTCCCTACTCGTCGGTAATCGACCCTAGCCGCGACCCTGACATGTCGGACCCGGCCGCGACCCTCGTCACATGCCTGCTGACGACTTCGACTTCCTGCACGGCCGGTGGACCGTGACCAGCTCCCGTCTCCGATCCCCTCGCGACCCCGCGTCCTCGACCTGGGAGGACTTCTCGTCCGACGCGACCTGCGGACCTGTCCTTGGCGGCCTGGGCAACCTCGACGAGATCACCTCGGTGGAGGGCGGGCCGGACGGCGTCCCGTTCCACGGCCTCACCCTGCGCCTCTACGACCCGGCCACGGACCGGTGGCGGATCTGGTGGGCTGCTGACCGACAGCCCGGCGTCCTGGACGACCCGATGGAGGGCGCGTTCGCCGACGGCCACGGGGTCTTCCTCGGGGTGGACGGCGACCTCGAGGTCCGGTTCGACTGGTTCGTGGACGGTCCCCGCTGGGTGCAGTCCTTCCGCCATGACGGCCAGTGGATCGAGAACTGGGAGATGCGCTTCACGGCGGTACGTTGACCGCGTGGAGATCAGCGCTGGCGTCCTCGACCTGGTCGGCAACACCCCCCTGGTCCGGCTCAACCGGGTGACGGAGGGGATCGCGGCCACCGTGCTCGCGAAGGTCGAGTACCTCAACCCCGGCGGTTCCGTGAAGGACCGCATCGCGCTGCGGATGATCGAGGACGCCGAGAAGGCCGGCCTCCTCAAGCCGGGCGGCACGATCGTCGAGCCGACGAGCGGCAACACGGGTGTCGGGCTGGCGATCGCCGCCCAGTCGCGCGGCTACTCCTGCGTCTTCGTCTGCCCCGACAAGGTCGCGAAGGACAAGATCGACGTGCTGCGGGCCTACGGCGCCCGCGTCGAGGTCTGCCCGACGGCCGTGGACCCGGAGGACCCGCGCTCCTACTACTCCGTCAGCGACCGGCTCTCGCAGGAGCTGCCCGGCGCGTGGAAGCCCGACCAGTACTCCAACCCGGCCAACCCGCGGTCGCACTACGAGACGACCGGTCCCGAGCTGTGGCGCCAGACCGACGGCCGCATCACCCACTTCGTCGCCGGCATGGGAACCGGCGGCACCATCGGTGGCACCGGTCGCTTCCTCAAGGAGCAGAACGCCTCGGTCAAGGTGATCGGTGCGGACCCGGTCGGGTCGGTCTACTCCGGCGGCTCCGGGCGTCCGTACCTCGTCGAGGGAGTCGGCGAGGACTTCTGGCCCGCGACCTACGACCCGGCGGTCCCCGACGGCGTCATCGCCGTGTCCGACCGCGACTCCTTCGCCATGACCCGCCGGCTGGCCCGCGAGGAGGGCCTGCTCGTCGGCGGTTCGTGCGGCATGGCGGTCGTCGCTGCCCTCGAGGTCGCCCGAGGTGCCGGTCCGGACGACATCGTCGTCGTGCTGCTGCCCGACTCCGGCCGCGGCTACATGTCCAAGATCTTCAACGACGACTGGATGGCCGACTACGGCTTCCTCACCGTCGACGAGGGCTCGCAGACTGTCGGCGACGTGCTCGCGCGCAAGACCGGCGGCTCGGTCCCCGAGTTCGTGCACACCCACCCGAACGAGACCGTCCGTGAGGCCATCGACATCCTTCGCGAGTACGGCGTCAGCCAGATGCCCGTCGTCCGGGCCGAGCCTCCCGTGATGACCGCCGAGATCGTCGGCGCGGTGCACGACCGCGACCTGCTCGACGCGCTCTTCAACGGGCGCGCCGAGCTCGCCGACCCGCTGTCGCAGCACCTGGGTGCCGCCCTCCCGATGGTCGGGTCCGGCGAGCCCGTGCACGCCGCGATGGTGGCGCTCGAGAAGGCCGACGCCGCGGTCGTCGTCGCCGACGGCCGCCCGGTCGGGGTCGTGACGCGCCAGGACGTGCTCGCCTTCCTCAGCCACAGCTGACCGTCCCGCGAACTTTGCGGGTGGTTGACGCTCGGCCCGTCGCCCAGACCCACAGAGCTCGGATCGGGCGGACGTAGCCTGAGGCCATGACGGGCTTCGAGACGCTGGCCATCCACGCGGGGCAGGAACCGGACCCGACCACGGGTGCCGTGGTCGTCCCGATCTACCAGACCTCGACCTACGTGCAGGAGGAGGTCGGGCAGCACAAGGGCTACGAGTACAGCCGCAGCGGCAACCCGACCCGCACCGCCCTCGAGACCTGCCTGGCCGCGCTGGAGCAGGGCACCCGGGGGCTGGCGTTCGCCAGCGGGCTGGCTGCCGAGGACACCGTGCTCCGCACGATGCTCAGCCCCGGGGACCACGTGGTCATCCCGGACGACGCCTACGGGGGGACGTACCGGCTGTTCGCGAAGGTGCTGGAGCGCTGGGGCGTGACCCACACCCCGGCGGCCCTCGGCGACCTCGACGCGGCGCGAGCCGCGGTCACCTCGAGCACGAGGCTGATCTGGTGCGAGACCCCGACCAACCCGCTGCTCGGCATCGCGGACATCGCTGGTCTGGCATCCATCGCCCACGACGCGGATGCGCGGCTGGTCGTCGACAACACCTTCGCGAGCCCCTACCTGCAGCAGCCGCTGACGCTGGGTGCGGACGTGGTGCTGCACAGCACGACGAAGTACCTCGGCGGCCACAGCGACGTCGTCGGTGGCGGCGTGGTCGTGCAGGACGAGGCGCTCGGTGAGGAGCTGGCCTACTCCCAGAACGCGATGGGCTCCGTGCCCGGGCCGTTCGACGCGTGGCTGACGCTGCGCGGCATCAAGACGCTCGGCGTCCGGATGGACCGGCACTGCGAGAACGCCCAGCAGGTCGTCGCGATGCTCGCGTCCCACCGGGCGGTCGCGGCGGTGCTGTACCCGGGACTGCCCGAGCACCCGGGTCACGACGTCGCCTCGAAGCAGATGAGGGCCTACGGCGGCATGGTCTCGTTCCGGCTTAAGGACGGCGAGGCGAAGGCGCTGGACGTCTGCCGCCGTACCAAGGTCTTCACTCTCGGCGAGTCCCTCGGCGGCGTCGAGTCGCTCATCGAGCACCCCGGGCGGATGACGCACGCGAGCGTCGCCGGGTCGCAGCTCGAGGTGCCTCCCGACCTGGTGCGGCTGTCGGTCGGGATCGAGTCGGCGGACGACCTGCTGGCAGACCTCGAGCGCGCGCTCTCGTGACCTGCGTCCCAGATTTGACTCAAAGGTGCTGGGTGCCGATGGTCAGCAGGTGAGAAGGCGTGCGCCCCGCTGGGTGATCGAGACGACGGCCTGGACCGCGGCGCTGGTGCTGCTGACCGGCGTCGGCGTCGTGGTCAGCGGCGCGATCACGAGCAAGACGGTGTACGGCGAGACGCCCGTCGTCTCGATCCCGCAGACCAGGCTGGTGGCGCAGCAGCCTGCGGTCCCGCAGCAGCGGGTCGTGAAGGTGACCACCAAGGCCCACACCGGTGTGCCGGTCGAGCAGTCGCTCGGCCCGCCGCCCGGCCCGATCGCCGACGTCAAGCCGACCGCCTTCGCCGCTCCTGAGGACCGGTACGCGTTCCTGGCCGGCGTCACCAACTACCGCAAGCCGACGCACGACACGATCGCCGGAGCGCAGGACGTGCAGTTCATCCGGTCGCTGCTGCTCGCCTCCGGCTGGCAGGCCCAGAACATCCGGATGGTCACGAACTCCGAGGCGACCGGGGCGGCTGTGCGCCAGGGGATCCAGTGGCTCGCCTCGGTGAGCAAGCCCGGGACGTTCACCTTCTTCCACTTCTCCGGACACGTGAAGCAGGAGGGCGGCCACGAGAAGCTGTGGCCCTACGACCGCGACTTCGTGCCGGACACCTTCGTGGCGAGCACGCTGCTGCAGGGCACCGGCAAGCTCTGGGTCGACATCGCCGGCTGCGAGGGCGGCGGCTTCATCGAGAACCTGCCGTCCAGCCGGGTCCTGGTCTCCACGAGCTCGGAGTCCACGCAGAAGTCCTACGAGTTCCCGCAGTGGGGCGAGTCGGTCTGGTCGGGTCTGGTCTACGACCTCGGGCTGGCGCAGGGGCAGGCGGACCTGGACAAGAACGGCGTCACGACCGTCGGCGAGGCGCTGGTCTGGGGCCAGTACTACGCACAGGCCATCACGCTGCGGCAGACGCCGCACGGCCGGCAGACCCCGCAGATCGCCGGCGACCCGGTGCGCGGCTGGACCCTGGAGAACCCGCCCGCCTAGAGGGTCGTCCACATGACGACGTGGGGGCCGATCTCCGGGTCCTCCCAGGGCTCGCCCCGGGTCATCAGGCCGGCGCGCTCGTAGAACCGCTGCGCCGGCGTGCGGGCGTTGCACCACAGCAGCCCGCCGCCTTGGGTCCGCGCGTGCTCCATCAGGGCGGCGAGCACGAGCGTCCCCACTCCTCGCGAGCGGGCTGACGGGTCCGTCGCCATGCCGCGCAACCGCCAGGCAGGCGCGTCGGGCGCCCAGGGCGCCGGGTCGAGGCGGACGTTGCCCGTCCCGAGCAGGGTTCCGTCGTCGTACACGCCCACGTGGAACGCCGGGTCGGCGTCCCCGGGCAGCGCCACCGGGCGGCCGCCGCGCAGGACCTGACGGCGCAGCTCGGCCGTCTCGGCGGACGTCACCTCGCGCACGTGCACAGCGCGGACGGTAGTCGGCTGTGCAGCTCGTTCTTGCCTCGTGCCCGACGTTTCGCAAGAGTTCCGGTTGCGAGGCAGGAAACCGATCACAGGCGGCGAAAGCATGTTGACCGGGAGTGACACCGGTCACGAAGGGGGTTGTTCAGGTGCGAGCAGGACGTGTGGCGGGCCGCAGCGCAGTCGCGCTCACGCTCGCCCTGTGGCCCGTGGTCGGCCTCGCCGGCACCGCGCATGCCGGCACGAGCTCGCCCCAGGTGGTGAAGTCGGCCTGGTACTGGGCCGAGAAGACGGCCGTCACGCCGGTGACCACGCTCCCGACGCTGCCCGACGCCGCCAACGCCGCCGCCGACGTGCCGGACGGTGACCTCGGCGTCGGCTACCTCACCGACCAGCTCACGACCCGAGACAAGACGGCCGCCGTCGACTTCGACCTCACCTCGATCCCGGTCGGTTCGCAGTTCAGCCAGTTCCAGGTGACGGTCCCGCTCGACACCGCCGCGACCAACGTGCAAGGCACCCCGGCAGACATCTCCGCGTGCGAGAACATCGACGTCTTCACCGATGGCGCCGCTCCGCAAGCCACGGACGCCGCCCCGCCGTTCGCCTCGCCCACCTGCGTCAAAGGCGTTCTCAACGACGCCAGCGCCTACGTGTTCGACCTCACCGCCATGGCGAACGAGTGGAGCCAGGGCACCCCGGACCAGGGCATCTCGATCGTCCCGACGCTGCTGGCGACCACCGACATGCGGCCGTTCAGCATCGCGCTGAAGGGCAAGAACGCGATCACGGTCAAGGCCGTCTGGTCACCGGCGCTCGTGGCCGACCCGGTGCTGCCGCAGCCGCCCGTCCCGGTTCCGGCCCCCGCCGTGGCGCCGCCGCCCATCGTCACCGGCG
>JAODNF010000448.1 GCA_025464915.1 Frankiales bacterium
CCCGACCTGCAGGCGCCTCAGCCGCAGTCGCTTCCGCAGCTCCCGCAGCCGCAGAGCAACCCGGCCCCGCAGGCGGTTGCGCTCCGCGCGGCCTCGTTCGCTCCTCGGGACTTCGTCCCGTCGACCCTCTGGTGGGTCGCGGTCCTCGCCGTCGCGGCCCTGCTCGGCCTGAGCTACCTGACCCAGAACGACCCTCTCGAGCCTGTCCAGGCCGATCCTCGCCGGACGCGGTTCGCCCGTGCCATCCGGTCTGCCTGACCTTCCCCTCCAGCCCCCACAGTTCAGGAGCCCCTCGTGCGCCGCCGTCCCACGACCCTGTTGGTCGCCCTGCTGAGCGTCTCCGCCCTGACGGCGGGCTGCGGCCTCAAGCAGGAGCAGTACGACGCCCTCAAGCAGAACCAGCAGAACGGCACCGTCAACACGGACGGTTCCGGCACCACCGGCGTCGGCGGGACGACGGGCGGCGACACCAGCGGCGTCACCGGCATCGGGGGCACCTCGACCACCGGCGACCTGACGACCGGCACGACCGGCATCAGCACCAGCGGCTCCAGCGGCAGCGGCACGAGCGGCAGCACCTCCGGCACCAGCGGCACGTCGGGTACGTCGGGCAGCTCGGGCACCTCCACGACGGGCACCACCGGCCCGGTCAGCAGCAAGTGCTCCACCCTCGGCCAGAACGTCGTCGGCGTGACCCCGACCCAGATCCGGATCGGCGTGCACGCGCCGCAGACCGGCACCGGTGCCCCGTTCCCGCCCTCGTTCGAGGCCGCGGTGCCGCTGTACTGGAAGGACCCGGCGCACAAGGTCTGCGGTCGGCAGGTCGTCATCGACTTCCAGGACGACAAGTACACGCCACAGACGGCGCGTGACGTGTGCGGCCCGATGAGCCGTCGCGACTTCCTCGTCGTCGGCGCTGCCGGCACCGACCAGATCCAGTCGTGCGCCACGATGCCGGACATCGCGAAGCAGGGCGTGCCCTACCTGTCCGCCGGCGTCACGACCAACGGCCTCACCGGGCTCAAGCACTACTTCGCGACGACGCTGACCTATGCGCAGCAGGCGACGCTGGTCCTCCAGAACGCCCGCAAGCAGGGGCTCGGGCTGAAGAAGTGGGCCGTCATCACGTCCAACACCAACAACTTCAAGGACGCCCGGCAGGCGATGGAGAACGTCCTGAAGTCCGCCGGCATCAAGTACGACGACATCCAGGTCGACGCGACGAACGACAACGGCATCCAGGGCCGCGCCGCCAACACCGGCACCAAGATCGCCACCGGGGGCTACGACACCGTTTTCCTCGACACCAGCCCCGGCTACTTCCTCTACATGTCGGGCACCGCCTCGAAGCAGGGCTTCAACGGCACCTACACCGGGCCGGGCGTCACGATGACCGAGGTCACCGTCGCGCAGCTCGTGTGCACCGCGACCGCCGGCGTCGTGAAGGCCAACTTCCTCGCTCCCTACCCGGGCATCGACCACGCGACGCCGGCCTTCAAGAAGGCGGCGAACAACAGCTACGACGACATCTACTGGTCGATCTGGGGGCTGTCGGAGTCGCTGTTCAACGCGCTGAACGCGGCGGACAGCCTCACCCGGCCCGGCTTCATCAGCGGCCTGTCGAAGGCGACGCTGCCCAACAAGGTCTACCCGGAGAGCAAGTTCTCCGGCGGCAACCACTTCGGCGGCACAGGTGCGTGGGCGCAGAAGATGAACTGCAACGAGCGCGAGCCCAACGCCAACCAGAACGGCGCGTGGGACACCGCGAGCCCGGGTCCCTACTACAAGTGACCGAGCTCGCCTTCGGCTCATCGACTCCGCTGGGCCAGCCGCTGCTGCTCGGGATCGTCGAGGGGTCGGTCTACGGCCTCATCGCGCTCGGTCTGGTGCTGCTCTACAAGAGCAACCGCATCTTCAACTTCGCGCAGGCGGAGTTCGGCACGATCGCGGCGCTGACTGCCTACTTCGGCTACAACGGCAAGCTCTTCGGCATCCCCTGGCACATGCCGTGGTTGGTGGCCGTCACGGTCGGCATCGTTCTGGGGACGCTGTCGGCGGTGCTGACCGAGCGGCTCGTCATCCGCCCGCTGTTCCAGCAGCCCAAGGTGATCCTGGTCGTCGGGACGGTCGGCGTGCTGCTGGCCGCCATCGCGGTCGAGAACCTGGTGGTGTCCGCCACCGAGCCGGCGTACCTGCCGTCGGTCACGGAGACCGGGCTGAAGGACCCCGCCTTCCGGGCCGGCTTCGCCCAGTACAACGTCTCGTGGGAGCAGGTCGTCACGCTCATCGTCCTGGTCGTGCTGGCCCTCGCCGCGGTCGCGTTCTTCCGCTACTCGCGGCAGGGCACGGCGATCCTCGCGGTCAGCCAGGAGCCGACCGCGGCAGCCACGGTCGGCATCAGCACCAGCCGGGTCTCGTTGCTCACCTGGACGCTCGCCGGTTTCCTCGGCTCGGTCGCGGGCATCGTCGCGCTCGCCGGGTCGCCCGTCCTGGTTCCCGGCATCATGACCGGCACGGCGCTGGTCGGCGGCATCACCGCGGCCGTCCTCGGCGGCGTCACGAGCATGCCCGGCGCCTTCGTCGGCGGGATGCTGGTCGGGCTGGTGCACCAGTTCACGGCGTCCTACTTCAGCTTCCCCGGCGCGCAGAACGTCGCCGTCGGCCTGGTGCTGCTGCTGGTGCTGCTGGCCCTTCCCAAGGGCCTGCTCGGGAGCGAGACGTGACCGCCGTGGCGGCGCACGCCGCGCCCTTCCGGCTCACCGGCAGCGGGGTGGCGGCGCGAGGGCTCGCCTACGTCGGCCTGGCCGTCGTGCTCTTCCTGCCGTGGTTCACCACCGACTTCTCCAAGACCTGCTCGCTCGCCGTCATCTACGCGCTGATGGGCCTGTCGCTCAACATCGTCGTCGGCTACACCGGCCAGCTCTCGCTGGGCCACCAGGGCTTCCTCGGCCTCGGCGCGCTCGTGACGGCCAACGTCGTCTTCAAGACCGGCCTGCCGATCTGGCTCGCGATGGCAGCCGCGGTGCTCGCCACGACCCTGGTGGCGCTCGCGCTCGGGCTGGTCGCGCTGCGGATCACCGGTCTCTACCTGTCGCTCATCACGCTGGTGTTCGGGTCGGCCATCACGAGCTCGCTGTTCGCGCTCGCGACCTTCACCGACAACAACTCCGGCGTCAAGATCACCCGGCCGAGCTACCTGTCGGGCAACGGCGACTGGTACCTCGTGTGCCTCGCCGTGCTGCTCGTCGTTTTCTACCTCGACTACCGGCTGACGATCAGCAAGATCGGCCGGGCCCTGCTGGCGCTGAAGGAGAACGAGCGGGTGGCCGAGGCCTTCGGCATCGGCGTCACGTCGTACAAGCTCCTCGCCTTCGCCCTGTCGGGAGCGATCGCCGGCCTCGCCGGTGGTCTCTACACGTTCCGCGGCGAGCTCTACTCCGAGAAGGACTTCCAGGACCCCAACGGCTTCACGCTGGCCCTGCTGTTCGTCGTGATGTGCGTCGTCGGCGGTCTCGGCAACCGGCTCGGTGTGGTCGTCGCAGGGCTGTTCTTCGGCCTCATCAACGAGATGCTCGACGGCCTGCTCTACCTGCACTGGGTCCGCGATGTCGTGAAGCACATCCCGGTGCTCAACGGCTACTACGACTCGGATGTGAAGGCGTCCTACCTCGCCTCGCTGATCGGTGCGCTGCTGCTCCTGCAGACCCTCATCTTCAACCCGGGCGGGCTCGGTGCCTCGCTACGCCCGGTTGCCCGCTGGATGACCGGTCACAGGTTCGAGCTGCACGACACGACCGCCTCGGGTCCGGCTGCGGTGGAGGGCTCCAGTGTCCGTGCTTGAGGTCAGCGACCTGTCGATCCGCTTCGGTGGTCTGCAGGCGCTCCAGGACCTGACCCTGACGGTGAACGAGTTCGAGATCGTCGGGCTGATCGGGCCCAACGGTGCCGGCAAGACGACGGCGTTCAACTGCATCACCGGCTTCTACAAGCCCGACACCGGCAAGGTCGTCTACCGCGGTCAGGACGTCACCCGGACGCCGCCGCACAAGAAGGCGGCGATGGGCTTCGGGCGGACGTTCCAGAACGTCGGCATGGTGAAGAGCTCGTCGGTGCTCGACAACCTCAAGACGGCCCAGCACGCGCGCGTCCGCTACGACATCGCGACCGGACTGCACGGGGGTTCCGCCGTCGCGGTCTCGGAGCGGGCGCAGGCCGACAAGGCCGACGCGATCCTCGAGCTGCTCGGGCTGCAGGACGTGCGCGACGCGCGCGTCGGCGGGCTGTCCTACGGGACGCTGAAGCTGCTCGAGCTCGGCTGCGCCCTGGCCACCGAGCCCGACGTCCTGCTGCTCGACGAGCCCAGCTCGGGCATGGGCCCGGAGGAGGCGCACCAGCTC
>JAODNF010000471.1 GCA_025464915.1 Frankiales bacterium
TCGCCGAGGCCGTGGACAGCAGCCTGATGGACCTCGACGAGGCCGCTTTCTAGCAGCAGCCTGCCAGCGGCGCGGGCCTCGCGGTCCTCACGGGAGGCCGGCCCACGGGCCGGCCTTTCGGCTCTCCCGGAACGGGTACGCCGCCAGGGTGAACGAGACCCGCCGCACCGTTCTCGTGGCGCTGTCCGCCAACGTGGTCGTCACCCTGGCCAAGGCGGTTGCCGGCGTCGTGAGCGGCTCACCCAGCCTGCTGTCCGAGGCGGCGCACTCGGTGGCGGACAGCTTCAACGAGGTGTTCCTGCTGCTGTCGATCCGGCGGGCAGCGCGGCCGGCGGACCGGCAGCACCCCTTCGGCTACGGGCGCGAGAGGTTCTTCTGGTCCCTTCTGGCCGCGGTCGGCATCTTCGTCTCCGGCGCAGGCTTCTCGCTGTACCAGGGACTGTCCACGCTGCTGGGGGGCAGCGGGGAGCAGCCGTCGACGTTCGACTTCACGCTCGTCTACCTCGTGCTCGGGATCACCCTGCTGCTCGAGGGATGGTCGCTCCGCACGGCCGTTCTGCAGGTCCGCCGGGACGCCGCCCGGGCGCGCCGCCGCCCGCTGGTCTTCGTCCGCGCGAGCAGTGACCCGACGGTGAAGACGGTCGCCAGCGAGGACGCCGCGGCGGTGACGGGGGTGGGCTTCGCCCTCGCGGGGACGGTCCTGCACCAGGTGACCGGCCGCGCCCTCTGGGACGGCATGGCCTCGCTGCTCATCGCTGCGCTGCTGGCATGGGTCGCCTACGTCCTGGGCCGCGACACCAAGGAGCTCATCGTCGGGGTCGCGGCCGACCCCGTGGTGCGCCTCACGACGGCAGCGCTGCTGCTGCGCTGCGACGAGGTGCGCGACGTCAAGCAGCTCCTGACCCTGCAGCTCGGACCGGACAGCGTCCTGGTCGCCGCGCGGGTGTCCTTCGCCGAGCACCTCGCCGGCGACGACCTGACGCGGGTCTGCGACGTGCTCGCGAGGGAGATCCACGAGGAGCTGCCGGCCGTCACCGAGGTGTTCCTCGACCCCAGCTCGGTCGACGACGACGACCGGGTCCGCGGACGGCGGCTGCTGGCCCTGACGGCGGAGGAGCTCGAGCACCTGGAGGGCCCGGACGCTCTGGACCGGCTGCGCGAGCGGGTCGGCCTTCCGCACTGACGCGCCCGCCAAACCTCGCTGCCCGATTCGTCCCATGATCGAAATCGTCACCCCTGGGAGGCGATTGGCCACGCCGGCAACGGGAATCAAGGACATGACCGCGGCACACCCCCAAGCCGCACTGTTCTCACAAGGAGCTCATCATGGGTATCGGTGCCAGCGTCTTCCTGCTCGCCGTCGGTGCGATTCTCGCCTTCGCCGTGGACTACAACCTCAACGGCGTGGACATCAACGTCGTCGGGTTCATCCTCATGGCGGCCGGCGTCATCGGCCTGTTCGCGACCACCCTCATCTTCGGTCGCCGTGACCGCGTCGTCGCCACGACGACCGCGCCGGTGACCGAGGAGCGGACCGTCCGCTACTAGCCCCCCGGAAGCCGACGAAGGCCGCTGCCCCTCGAGGGACAGCGGCCTTCGTCGTACCCGCTAGAAGCGGAAGGCCTTCGAGATGGTGAGCCCGGCCGGGCCGAGGATGACGACGAACAGCGCGGGCAGGATGCCGAAGATGAGCGGGAACAGCAGGCGGACCGGCGTCTTGGCCGCGCGCTCGCGGGCCCGCTGACGGCGCTTGGCCCGGATCTCCACGGCCTGGGTCTTGAGGACGTCGCCGACCGCGATGCCGAGGGCGTCTGCCTGCAGCATCGACAGGATGAAGGTCGACAGCTCGGCGCAGTCGTTGCGCTCCCGCATGTTCTGCAGCGCCTCGCGGCGGGAGAAGCCCAGCTGCACCTCGTTGAGGAAGCGGTTGAACTCCTCGCCGAGCGGGCCCTTCAGCCGCTCCGTCACGACGGCGACGGCCTGCTCGAGACCGACGCCGGCCTGCACCGAGATGGCCATCAGGTCCAGCGCCTCAGGCAGGGAGCGGCGGATGTCGGCCTGCCGCTGCTCGCCGCGCTGGTTGAGGATGATGTCCGGCGACATGAACCCGGCCACGATGCCGAAGGCGAGGAAGACGGCCACGAGCCCACCCGGAATGCCGGCGGCCGCGCCGGCGCCGCCGAACAGGGCGCCGCCGGCGACGAGCCCGATCGCCTTGCCGCTGTAGACCGCGCCCGGCAGCAGGGTGGTCTCGAGCCCGGCCAGTCGGATCTTGGTCAGGAGGTTCTGGTGCCACGTGCTCGGGGTGAGGCGACGGATGACGTTCTCGGCAGCCCCACCGCCGGCGCCGAGCACGCGCGTCCCGAAGGAGTCGTCGAGCTTGGCGCGGAACGTGTCGAGCTGCTCGGACTCGGGGTCGATGTCGACGGCGGTGCTCACCGACGGGCGCAGCAGGCCGGCGGACACCAGGCCGATCCCGAGGATCGCGATGATCGCTGCAAGGGCGGGCATGTCAGACCTCCACGTCGACGATCTTGCGCATGGCAAGGCCGGACCCGATCATCAACACCGCGGCGAAGCCGAGCATGATCTGCCCGGCCGTCTGCGTGAAGAGCGGCTTGATGTACTCGCGCGCGGCGAACGACATGAACAGCAGCATGAGGATCGGGAGCCCGCCGAGGACGTAGGCGGAGAGCTTGCCCTCCGCCGTGAGGGCACGCAGCTCGCGGCGGACCTCCTCGCGGGCCCGCATGAAGCCGGCCAGGGTGCGGAGCATCTCCGAGAGCCGGCCGCCGACCTCCGACTGGATGCGGATGCCCTCGACCGTCCAGGCCAGGTCCTGCACGTCGATGCGGCGTGACATCGCGTCGAGCGCCTCGAGCAGGGGGCGCCCCACCTCGGTCTCGGACAGCACCCGGTTGACCTCGCTGCCCATCGGTTCGGCAGCGTCCTCGCCGACGAGCTGGAGCGCGGTCAGCAGCGAGTGCCCGGCCTCCATCGAGGACGCGAGCAGGTCGAGGACGTCAGGCAGCTGCGCCTCGAAGTCGCGGGTCCAGGTGGTGGTGCGCCGAGAGAGCACAGCCGGCGGCACGAGAGCGCCGATGACAGCGAGCACGGCGCCCCAGAGCAGACCGCCGAAGACGAGCCCGACGACCGCGGGTCCGACGACGGCCCCCGCCCAGATGAGGAGGAACTCCTCCGGCCGCAGGGTCACCCGGGCGCGCTCGAGCTTGACGAGCATCCGCTCGCGGAAGGGCGTGCCCTCGGTGCGGCTCTCGGCCCACTTCACGGACCGCTCGAGGGCGAGAGCCAGTGCGGCGGTCGGCTTGGTCTCCTGGGAGAGCGTCAGGTCGAGGGCGTCGGCCACCCGCTGACGGCGGGTCGACGAGGCCTGCGACAGACCGAAGCCGACCAGGCCCATCCCGAGGACCGCGACGACTACCGCCCCGACGACGGTGGCGCTCATCGCGCGGCGCCCTTGCGGCGGCCCGCGGCCTGCGTCGTCGCGGCGACCGGACGTGTGAACAGCCGTGGCGGCAGGTCGACGCCGCTGCGCGCGAGCTGCTCCATCTTCTTGGGGCGCAGCCCCGTGGCGTAGAGCTCGCCCTCGCCCTCCTTGCCGGGCGGCCCCGACCGGTAGGCGAAGATGTCCTGCAGCGTGACCACGTCGCCCTCGGTGCCCTGCACCTCGGTGATGGCGGTGAGGCGCCGGGACCCGTCGGACAGGCGCTCGGTGTGCACGATCAGGTCGACGG
>JAODNF010000492.1 GCA_025464915.1 Frankiales bacterium
GGTTCGCCCGCGCCGCGGAGGTCGACGAGCAGGCCGAGACAGACGCCGACGAGCGCGTCCTCGAGCTCGACGGCGTGGTCTTCGAGGACCTCGACGAGGACTTCGAGGAGCTCGACGAGGACCTCGACATGAGCCCCGAGGAGGCCGAACAAGGCGCCCACGACCTCGAGGGCAGCTCTGAGGTCGACGTCGAGGGGGCCGCCGCGGCCGCACGCGAACCGGCACCTGCGGCCACCTTCGAGCCGGGCGCTCAGACCCGTGGCGAGCCCGAGCAGGCAGCCAGCCGGGAGCGCGAGGCCGCTGGCGAGCAGCCGTCCCCAGACCGGTCAGATGGCTATGTCGATGAATCGGCACAGCCTGCATCGCCGCAGGTCAGAGGGGGTGCAGCTCCTCCGTTCAGTGCCGCAGACGACGACTTGAGGCTGTTCGACTGACCCTCAACGAGGTGAAGACCCCGCGTTCTGACGCGAGCGAAGGCGCATCGTTGCCGGCGGCCAACCGTCCACAGGGTCGAGGCTCCTCCACATGTTGGGCGGCGCCGCGCTCCGAGCCCCTCGCACGCCGCAGGCTGGCCCTCCTAGACGAGGAGGAGCAGTGGACAGCACAGCGCGCAACGAGGTCCTGCTGGTCGGGCGGCTCAGCCAGCCTGCGCAGGCCGTCGACCTGCCGAGCGGGGACCAGCTGACGAGCTTCCGGGTCGTCGTGGACCGGGGCCCGAGCAAGAGGCCGGTTCCCGACGGTCGCAGGGTGCCGACCGTCGACACGCTCGAGTGCGTCGCCTGGCAGCCGCACGTCCAGAAGGCCGCCCAGGGCTGGGAGCCCGGCGACGTCCTCGAGGTGCACGGGGCCGCTCGCCGGCGGTTCTACCGGGCGGGCGGATCGGTCCAGAGCCGGTTCGAGATCGAGGTCAGCAAGGTCAAGCGGGTGGCGAAGGCAGCGTGATCAGCCGTCGCGGTGGTCCCGGATCACCAGGCCGGTGCGCGGCTTCGGCGTGAACAGCGTCGACTTGCGCGGCATCCGCTCGCCCCCGGCGGCCACGGAGGTCACCGCGTCCACCGGGGTCGGGTTCAGCAGCACCGCCGTACCACCCGACGCGGCTGCCGCTGCCACGGCGGACTCGGCGTCGTGCTCGTACCGGACCGTGTCCACGTCATCGACCAGCCCCCAGACGTCGCTGACCAGGAAGGCGTGCAGGACGGAGACGTCAAGATCGCGCCACGCGGCCGAGCGCTCGGCCGGCATCGCCGCGGCGAGCCGGTCGGGGTCGGGGGAGGTGAGCAGCCGGATCGTGCCGCCGTCCCCGCTGACGAGCAGGAACGAGTGCTTGCCCGCCCGCTCCAGCGCGGTCAGCGCCGAGGCGAGGTCGTCGCCGTCCAGGTCGTGCTGCTGCACGGCCCCGTCGGCGCGGCGGGCCAGCTCGAACGCCTCCACGTCGGGGATCACGCGGTGGATCGGGTGCACCTCGGGTCCGAACGCCGTGGAGTCGACGAGGAAGGTGAGCCCGAAGTCCCAGGGACCCGCTCCCCGACCTGCCGCCCAGGCCGCCGCCTGGCGCTGCAGGTAGGTCGCGTAGCGGTGGTGCCCGTCCGCGATCACTGCCGTGCGCCCCCAGAGGTCGGCGGCGATCGCGGCGAGCGTCGTGGGGTCGGTCACGGCCCACAGCCGGTGCCGGAGCCCGTCGGCCAGCGTGACGTCGAGCAACGGCGCACCCGGGGGCGACGCCACCGTGTGGGAGGCGGCGCCTCCACCGGCGTACAGCAGGAAGATCGGCTCGAGGTCCGCGTCGACCGCGGTGTACAGCGCGAGCCGGTCCGACACGGTGCCGGACATGGTGTTCTCGTGCGGCAGGACGATGCCGTCCTCGGGCGGGCTGAGCGCGAGTGCCCCGAGCAGCCCGCGCTGCGCGTGCCCGGCCGAGGCCTGCTCGTACACGTAGACCGCCGCGGCGGGGTCGGGTCGGAGCACCCCTGAGGCACGCCAGGCCTCCAGCGTGCTTGCGGCACGCAGGTAGCGGTCCCCCTCAGAACGCTCGTCGCGTGGGAGGATCAGCCGCACGACGTTGACGTCGCTCGACTGCTCGAGCGCCACGACGCCGGCGGCGTCGATGACGTCGTACGGCGGAGAGGTGACCGAGCGGAGGTCGACGTCAGCGGCGTACCGAAGGGCCGCGAACGGGGCCAGCACCATCCCGTCGGGGCGCGGAGGCGAAGGTTCGACAGACAGATCCACGGTCATGGCGGCATGCTAGGTCGGGTAGGCACCGGACTGGCACGGCGTGAGTACGGAGGAACGAGGCAGGACCCCTGACCTGGGGTCGCGGCGCACGAGGAGTGAGGAGCGGGCGTGTCCGACAGGTACGACCCCCGGTACGACCCCAGGGCGCCCGACGACGAGCAGCCGAGGCCCTTCGCCGACCTGCCGCCGCCCCCGCCGGACGTCGCGCCGCAGGGGGACGCCTACGACTGGTACGTCCGTGGGCTCGAGCTGCTGGACACCCAGGACGCCGCGGCCGCGGTCCAGATCCTGACGCACGTCGCGGAGTACGAGCCGGAGAGCCGGATGGCCCGCGAGGCCCTCGCCCGCGCACAGTTCGACCTCGGCATGTACGAGGAGGCGCGGGAGAACTTCTCCTGGATCATCAGCATCAACCCGGCCGACGACTACGCGCAGTTCGGCCTCGGGCTGGCCGCCACGAAGCTCGGGGACCTTCCCAGTGCGGTCGAGCACCTGGCCCTGGCAGCGGCGATGCGCCCCGACATCGCCTACTACAGCACCGCCCTGCGCGGAGCCCGGGCAGCGCTCACGGCCTCACGTCGCTGACAGTGCTGAGAGCCAGCCCCGGCCCGTTGTGCACGGCGTACGACGCTGCGCTGCTCGACCTCGACGGCGTGCTCTACCTCGGTCCGGAACCCGTCGCGCACGCGGCGGAGTCCGTGGCCGAGGCGCGCCGACAAGGCATGCGCACCGTGTTCGTGACCAACAACTCCAGCCGACGCCCGGAGGCCGTCGCCGA
>JAODNF010000032.1 GCA_025464915.1 Frankiales bacterium
GATCATGAAGATGCACACCAACTCAGTGCCGTCGGCCTTCAGCACAGGAAGCTCGAGCTCAACTCCCAGTGCGTGAGCTTGTCCGGTGGTGAGGTGTCGGGTGAAGCCGGCCACGTGCGCTTCACGAAAGCGTGGCGGGACGATGGCTACCACCCGGCGCCCGATGAGCTCGTCAGGGTCCCAGCCGAGGGCTGCCGCGAGTGGCCCACTGACGGCGATGATGCGGTTGCGGTCGTCTGCTGCAACAAGGCCGACCTGCGCGTGGCTGACGGTGCTGCTGTCCCAGTCTGTCGGCCAGTTGTCATGATCATGTGAGTCGGTGAAGCGTCCGGCGTCGGTGCCTGGCCAAGGCGAGGGGTCCTGACCGTTGATCTGAGCGATGATCTGCTCACAGGCCCAGTCTCGTAGGGCCACTACTTCCGGCAGCCCTGGGCGACTGAGCATCTGCGCCGCTGCCGCTCGCTGTTCTGCTTCGTCCAGGACGTCCTGCAGGGCGGCGAAGCCTTCGCACTCAGTGGGCGACAGGAACAGCTCGACCTCCACTGTGGGCGCCACCGGTGCTAGTCGGGCCGGGTGGCTGGAGGGCAACGGGTGTCTGGCATCGCCACGGGCCTCGGCGGCAGCCAGTTCGTGGCGGACGGCTGTGCTGAGCGTTGCGCATGCGCCGTCTGCCGCCGCGAGGTTGTTGCGGAAAGCGGGGCGCTGGTTGCTGTCGAGGGCAAGTTCGCGAAGCAGCGCGTCGTGACGCTGCTCGGCTGCGAGCCAGAGCGTCGAGGGCAGTTGCCGCAGAAGCACGCGCATGGTCCCCAACGCCTGGGGCTGCGTCAATTCGTCGATCAGATCGGACCAGTCCCCGAGTTGCTCGGCCGCGGCATCATGGAAGGAATCATCGATGACGAACCAGACCGTCTTGCCGCCGGTAGGGACGGGCGCGATGCCGTGGCTGCTCGTCACGGCGGCGACCAGGCCCATACCGCGGCCTGTTGTGGCCTGCTCGCCGTACCCGCGCTGCGTGGGCCAGGCCGGGCTTTCGTCACAGACCTCGACGCGCAACTCTGCACCGCACCTGGCTCGCAAGACCAGCGCGGTATGCGCGTGCAGGACCACATTCGTGACCAGCTCCGAGACAGCGAGCTCCGCAGCATCCAGCCATGCCAGGCGCCCGCATTCGGATAGGAGCTCTCGCAGTGCCTGACGGGCTTGTGCGGCGCTAGAGGGATCAGGCGGGAGGCGCAGCACGCGCTCGCAGATCTCGATCACGCATCCCCTAGCCCAGCCATCAATGCACAAGCCATCAGCAACTAGCTGAGCTCACATCCCACTGCCCGATGCCTACCCGATCAAGCGGGAACCATGCCTCCGTGCCCCACGGTGCAGTCGGCCTTGGTTGACGCGCCGGCTCGGACACGCCGTCCATCTCGCGCACTCTGCTGGGCCGCAATGGCTTGCACATGTTGGCTCGGCCATGCGAAGGGTTGAGCCACGTCAACAAGCACGACGCTGAGGCTAGAAATGGCAGCGAGGAAAGACGCTTACGCGCGTGGGCCTTAGCTGGGGAGCCCGACCAGGTTGCATAGTTCCTCCGCGATCATGACTGGCGAGACCCGGCGTGTGAACGTGAGGTGAGCCCCTGCCTCGAGCAGCGCGGAGATCTGCTGCTCGGTCTGGGCCTGCGCGACGATTACCGTGGCGGGCGCGAACGCGCGCACTTCGCGGATCACGCCGGTTCCGCTGACCATCAGGAGGTTGTCTTCGACGACGAGCAGGTCGGGCTGCTCGGCGATGCTGACGCCGATGGCATCGGCGCCGTTGTCGAGACAGGCGAGCACGTGGACTCCTGCTGCAGCCAACTGCCCGGCCAGTTTGTCGCGCCACCAAGGCTGCCGGTGCGCTAGCACGAGCGTGGGGGCCGGGAAGGCATCGAGGACGCGCCCACTGTCGGCAAGGCTGCTGCGTGAGCGCTCGATGATCGCCGCGTGCGCGGCGCGTATCACGTCGAGCCGACGGCGAGCGTCCATCCGGGCTTCTCGTGATTGCTGGTCCGCCTTCGCGGCCATCTGGCGACTCTGGTTCCAGGCCTCGATCGCGCGGATCTGCTGGGTGACTCGGTCAGTGTAGCTGCGCGGGGTCCAGCTCAAGTCCTGTCGAGTGGCGACCTTGTCCGGTTCGCCGAGGAGCGTCATGGGGTACTCGTGGATGTCGCCTGCCGAACGTCTCGGTCAGGGGTGCCTGGTGGGGCAGTTGATCATAGTCGGGCGGTCGCCGGTTGTCCTAGGGCCGTCCCTTGTCTTCGCCCGACCCGGCTGCCTACATGGCCAGAGACGTGACGCCGGCAGTGCACGACGAGCAGCGGTACGGAGGCTCGACCTCGAGCCAGGGGAGGCCGGGGACCACAGCCACTTCTTCCCCCAACAGCAGGTCGCACAAGGTGATCCCCTTCGTGGCCGTGAGAGGTCCGAGGTTCATCGCCGCGTGCGCGACCGGTTCGGCGGAGTCCTTCGACACCGCGGCCGCTACCAAGAGATCGACGCAGAGCGGTTGGCCGACGTACCCGAGGAGTCCACCCGGGACCGGTGCCGTGGCAAGTCCTCCCACGTGCTCACCTCCTCGCCGACGTTGCAATGTCATTGCCCATTCACAACGTCTTCATGCGACTTAAACCTGCCAAATCCCCTGAATTTCGCGAAGCGGCGCCACGCCCCCGCGCTGGGACTCTTTGAGCCCATCGCCCTGCCGCCGCTACTTGCGCAGTGTCGCCTCGGTCAGTTGGGAGGTGAGCCACGTCCTAGGCGTGGGCCTGGCTCAGATCTTCCGACTCCGATGACCTGCCCGACCGTGGCCAGATGACGCGACCGCTGCGGCGAGGCGGATCTGGTCAGCCCTGCCCGCTGGTCCATGCGGGCCAGCGGGCAGGGCTGACCAGGAGACCACCGCTGAACTCGGCGATCATCCCGTCCGCGGTCCGCGGTTGTCCCCCACGCCGGCGGTTTCGGCGCGGCCTATGGCGTCGACGGCGAGCGGCCTCAGCCGTGCACGGTTGAGAGCGACGCCTACCTGCCCCTTCCGTGCAGGCTGTGGTTGGCGATAATCCGGCTAAGTGCCGACTCGCGGTGGCCGCGGTTCACCGCCGCTACCGCGAGGCGGGGTTCTCGGCCGTCCACGCGGTCCCGATGCGACCGCGCGCTGACGTGATCGGCGGGGTCAACCTCTTCAGCGCCGAGGCCAGGCGGCTTGCGCCGACGGATGAGCGCATCGCGCTGGCGCTGGCGGACGTCGCCACCGTCGGCCTGCTCCTGCAGCGCTCTTTGCACCGGGCGAGGCTGCTGGCCGAGCGGCTGCAAAGGGCGCTGGACAGCCGCAACAGCGTCGAGCACGCGAAAGGCGTCCTCTTCCAGCGCGGGGGTTGTCGATGGAAGCGGCTTGCTGCGCGGCAGCAAGGAACTTTCCGGCTGCTGCCTCAGCACCCGCGCGACGGGAACCACCGGATCACGGGCATCAGCGGTGCTGTTGTCCTGGGTGACGTCGTGCGCGAGCTGGCTTGGCCTGAGCAGCCGGAGCGTCCTTTCGTAGAAGATCCTTTGCACCGCCGTTGTGAAAAGCCTACAATTCCGACCAAAGGCGCTGCTCTAGATCCCGGTGACGCGCATCCTCTGACCTGCCTCACCGGGAGTCCGAACCATGATCGACATCGCCTCGTTGTTATCACTGCAGGCCCGCTCGCGGCGCAACGCGCTGCAAGCCGCCCGACGGCTGCGCCACGACCGAGGGTTGGCAGCCGAGGCGCTGCGTGCCGCGGAAAATGCGTACCGCCGCACTAAGTCCGCACAGCAGTAGCGACCTGCGGTTGGATCATCGTGCGACGGGCAGTCACACAACGTGGACGCGAAGGAGCGCGCGGACCAGGCACTTCTTCTAGCGGAGACAGCGCTGACCTCATCCGAGGAAGCACTGAGAGCTGCTCGTGTCGCCGAGGCGGCGGCCATCGACGCCGCTCAGCTCGCGAAGGTCGCTCACAAGCGCTCAGAGGCAGCCCACGCCTCCGCCGCGGAGGCCCGGCGTTCTGTCGAGTAGGCGCCAGTGCGCCCCTCCGCGGGTGCAACGCGTGCTAACCCACCGGGCCCCCGAGTGGCTCGGACGTCTCGGCCTTAGCCTCGATCCATCGGCCGGCCCGTGGTCGACGGCGAGGTCAGGGCTATGACTGCCTGAGACTGTGACGATATGGCTGGGTTGCTGACCTCGGTGTCGGTCTCGTCCCACGATGTCAGGAACGATTGCTACGGAATGGTGCGTGCCGATAGCCTCCACCCCGACTTCAGGTTCAGGTGGCTCCCGGGGGAGGCCCTATGTCCGTGTCTCGTGGCATTACCGCGGGTCCAGTGGTCACGGTGACGGCGGCACTCACGCTCGTCGCCGACGTGCTGGGAATTGGAGTGGCCAGCACCGGCTCTGCCGCGGCCGCTGAAACCCCCAGCCACCTCTACGCGATTGTTTGTCCTACGACGGCGTCGTGCCAGCCCGATGGTCTACAGCGGATCGTGCAGACCGACCTGCACGGCCACTCCGCCAAGGCCATAGGTTCCGACGTCAACACTCTCCTCGGCCTTGCCATCAGCCCGGATGGGACCCGGATTGCCTTCTCCAAAAAGAGCGGGTACCTGCACGTCCTCACCGTTCGTGATGTCGCCTCGGGGAAGGACACGCAATTAACCGGGCAGGACCCGAACTGCGACTCCTTCACCTACGCCACGCAGCCAGCCTGGTCCCCCGATGGCCGCTACCTCACCTACGACCAGAGCAGCAGCTTCGGCTCGTCGCACTGCCCGACAGACGGCGTGTACATGCGGGACATGTCCTCCAACACGACTAGGCGATTGAACGTCCGCGGTGGTGGTGAGGCGACGTGGAGCCGTGACGCGAAGTCCATCTCGCTCAACGGGGTAGCGTCGGTTTCCGTCGCGACGTTCGGCGCGGGCGAGCGAGTCCTGCGCAGTTACCCCAGCAGCTCCGAACACATGGTCAACCAGGTCGCGTGGGGGCCTACCGGGACCACCATCCTGGTCGGCCGGGACACCGACGTGTTCGGCCTCGCGCCGGACGGCAAGCTCAGGTGGGACATCAAGCGCAGCTCCGCCGCCTACTACTGGTCGGCTGACGGGGCGTCGCTCTATGCCATTCCGCCCGGCAGCACGTCGCCAACTGTCGTTACCCGGCTAGACGCCAAAGCCCCCGGAACCGTCA
>JAODNF010000039.1 GCA_025464915.1 Frankiales bacterium
TCGCCGAGCGGGCCCGCCGGAGGGCGGCGTGACCGGCCTGCGGCGACCGGCGCCGGTGCCCCGTTCCGTCCGGACGCCGCTCACGCTGGTCGATGCGGTCACCCGCGAGCGCACGGAGGTCCTCGTCGACCTCGACCCCGCCACCCCCGCCTCGGCTCTCGAGGCGGCGGTGGCGTCGGCGCTGCACCCCCGCGCCGCGGGCCTCTGGCTCGGAGGTGCCGCGCTGGACGGCCCGGTGGGCAGCTGCGGCCTCGGGCCGGGCTCGGTCCTGGGCCTCGGCGGCCCGGTCGAGGACCTGCCCTCGGGCCCAGCCGTCCGGGTCCTGTCCGGCGCCCAGGCCGGCGCGGTGCTACCGCTGCGGGAGCACCTGCGGCTCGGGGCCGCTCTCGTCACCGCCGGCCCGGCCGGGGTGGTCGTCCAGCACGACGGGTCGGCCTCGGTCCTGCGACCGGGCGACCTGCTCGACCTGGGCGACCGCACCGTCACCCTGTGCGCCGACCTGCCGCACACCGGCCGAACCGGGCTGGAGACCGTGGTGACCCGGCCGCCTCGGCTGCGACCAGCGCTGGCCGTGACCACCGTGGAGGTGCCGGAGCCGCCAGCGCCGGTCCAGCCACGGCGGCTTCCGGTCGTACCCCTCTTGCTCCCGGTCGTCCTCGGCGTCGTGATGGCCCTGGTGAGCAGCCCGCTGTTCCTGCTCTTCACGCTGCTGTCGCCCCTCCTGGCGCTGAGCACCTGGTGGACGGACAGGGGCCAGGCCCGGCGCACCAACCGCGACCAGGCTGCTGCCCACGAGGCGGCGCTGGCGGGGTTCGCGGGCGAGGTGGCTCGGCTGCGACAGGTCGAGAGCGCGGCCCGCCACGAGGCGGCCCCCCACCCGGCGACGCTGCTGTCGACCGCTCGCGACGTCGGTCCTCGGCTGTGGGAGCGGCGGCGGGCCGACGACGACGCCCTCGTGCTCCGGGTCGGGACAGGGTTGCGGCCACCGACCTCCTACCGGCTCTCGATCGGCACACCCGACCCGCTCGACGTCCCGGTCTCGCTCGCGCTGCGCGAGGTCGGCGTGCTCGGTGTCACCGACCGCGCGACCGCGCGCTGGCTGGTCGGCCAGGCCGCGGTGCTGCACAGCCCCCGCGACCTCGGGATCTGGCTGCTCGCCGATCCTGCGCGGGCCGAGGTCGAGGCCGGGTGGGACTGGTTGCGCTGGCTGCCGCACAGCGCGTCCGAGCGGTGCGGCTCCCTGGTGGGTACGACGGCGGAGACCGTGGCAGCCCGGCTGCAGGACCTGTCGGGGATCGTCGCGTCGCGGACGGCCGGCGCGAAGGACGTGCGCGCGCAGCTCGAGGCCCGGCAGCTGCCGGACCTGCTGGTCGTCCTCGACGGAGCGCACGCCCTGCGGTCGCTGGCCGGTGTCCCGGCACTGCTGCGCGACGGTCCCGCCGTCGGGGTGCACGTCGTGTGCGTCGAGGAGCGCGAGCTGCTCCTTCCCGAGGAGTGCCAGGCGGTCGTGACCACTGAGCTGCGGGTGCAGGGCTGCGAGCCGGTCCCGTTCCGGCCGGACCTGCCGACCGGCTCCTGGACAGCGGACCTGGGTCGGGCGCTGGCCCCGCTGCGCGACGGGGGCAGCGAGGGCGAGGCGGAGGTCCCGGCGTCGGCCCGGCTGCTCGACGTGCTCGGGATGGACCCGCCCACGGCGGCCGGCGTCCGGGCGCGCTGGGGACGCACGACTGCCGCCGTGGTGGGCGTCGATGCGGACGGACCCGTGGTCCTCGACCTGCGGCGCGACGGGCCGCACGCCCTGGTCGCCGGGACGACCGGGGCGGGCAAGTCCGAGCTGCTCCAGACCCTCGTCGCGTCGCTGGCCGTCGCGAACCGGCCCGACGCCATGAGCTTCGTGCTGATCGACTACAAGGGCGGTGCGGCGTTCAAGGACTGCGCCCGGCTCCCCCACACGGTCGGGATGGTGACCGATCTCGACGGTCACCTCGTCGAGCGCGCCCTCGCCTCCCTGACGGCCGAGCTGACGGCGCGCGAGCTCCAGCTCGCCGCGGCCGGCGCCAAGGACATCGAAGACCTCTGGGACGGCGGCGGGTCGCTCGCCCGGCTGGTGATCGTCATCGACGAGTTCGCGTCGCTCGCCGAGGAGCTGCCGGACTTCGTCCGCGGTCTCGTCGGCATCGCGCAACGGGGCCGGTCGCTGGGTGTGCACCTCGTCCTGGCGACCCAGCGACCCTCCGGCGTCGTCAGCCCGGAGATCCGGGCCAACACCAACCTGCGGATCGCCCTGCGCGTCACCGAAGCGGCCGAGTCGCTCGACGTCCTCGACGCCCCGGACGCAGCGTCGGTCCCGCGCTCGCTGCCCGGTCGGGCCTTCGCCCGCACCGGGCACAGCACGCTGTTCCCGTTCCAGGCAGCGCGGGTCGGCGGGCGACGGCCGGGGCTCGTCGACGCCGCGCTGCACGTCCTCGAGGTGCCCTGGTCGGCCCTGGGCCGGCCGCTGCCCGCAGCCCCGCTGGAGGAGACGCCGGACGACGCGACCGACCTGCACGCCCTCGTCGAGGCGGTCCGCGCCGCCTCCGAGGGGGTGGAGCTGCCGCGGCGACCGTGGCTGGAGGCGCTGCCCGTAGCGCTGCCGGTTCCGGCCGCCTCGCCGCTGGTCCTGCCGTTCGGTGTCGAGGACCACCCGGGCACGCAGTCCCAGCGGACGGCCGCCCTCGACCTGGTCCACGGGGGCCATCTGCTGGTGGCAGGGGCGGCACGCTCCGGGCGGACGACCCTGCTGCGTGCCCTTGCCGCCTCCCTCGCCGCTGCCACGAGCGCGGACGACGTGCACCTCTACGCCCTCGACTGCGGCGGCGGCAGCCTGCTGGAGCTCGAGGCGCTCCCGCACACGGGTGCCGTCGTGACCCGGAGCCAGCCCGACCGCGCCGAGCGGCTGCTGGCCCGGCTGTCGGCCGAGGTCACCCGCCGCCAGGAGCTGCTCGCTGCGGCCGGCTGGTCCGACCTCGCCGAGCAGCGGGCCGGGTCCGCGTCACCGCTGCCCTACCTGCTGCTGATGGTCGACCGGTGGGAGGGCTTCACCGCCTTCGAGGAGCACGACACCGGCCGGCTGCCCGACGCCCTGCTCCGGCTCGTCCGTGACGGGCTGTCCGTGGGGCTGCGGGTCGTCGTCACCGGCGACCGCACGGCCCTCATCGGCAAGCTGTCCCAGGCCGTCGAGGACACGGTCGTGCTGCGGCTCGCCGAGCGCAGCGACTACTCCCTCGCCGGACTGTCTCCGCGCTCCCTGCCGGAGGTGATCGGTGACGGCCGTGGCTTCCGCGGTGGCGTCGAGCTGCAGGTCGGGCTGCTCTGCGAGGACCCGCCCGGGACCGCCCAGGGCGCCGCGCTCGCTGCCGCGGCCGCCGCCGCCGTAGCCGGTGTGTGCCGGCCGTTCCGGGTCGACGTGCTTCCCACCCGCCTCGCCCGCTCGCAGTGCTCCGCGCTCCCTGCGGAGTCGTGCGGGATCGCCGTCGGCGGCGACGAGCTGGGCCTGCTCGGCCTCGACCCGTCGGTGCCCTTCACGATCGCCGGGCCGCCCCGCAGCGGGCGGTCGACGGCCCTC
>JAODNF010000054.1 GCA_025464915.1 Frankiales bacterium
TCGGCCTCGACCGGCAGGCCGACGGGGGCACGCACGTGGCGAGCACCAGCCAGATCGGTGAGATGCGGCTGCTCAAGACCGAGAACAAGGGCAAGGGGTTCCGCCGGATCCGCTTCGCCCTCGGCGGACCTCACTAGGCTGGTGATCATGCCGAGCGACTCGCAGATGAAGGCCATGAACGCCGTCCACCGCGTCGCCCTCAAGCTCACCGGCGGCAAGGTCGGCTGGAAGCTGCGGGGGATGCCCGTCGTCGAGCTCACGACCACCGGCCGCAGGTCCGGCGAGCCCCGCACCGTCATGCTGACCAGCCCGCTGCAGGAGGGCGACACCTACGTCGTCGTCGCCTCCCGCGGCGGTGACGACAAGCCGCCCGCCTGGCTCCACAACGTGCAGGCCAACGGCGACGTCACCGTGGCCCTCGCTGGTGGTCCCGCGACTCCGTGGAAGGCCCGCGTCGCCACGGCGGAGGAGCGCGCCCGGATGTGGCCCGTCCTGTCGACCGCGCACAAGAACTACGCCGCCTACCAGCGCAAGACCGAGCGCGAGATCCCGCTCGTCCTGCTCACCCCCGCCTGACCCGTCCAGGCCGGCGATGCGTGCCGCTCGCCCACGCAGGAATCACGCGTTGGGCGGCACGGATGGGTGAGGCCGGCGATGCGTGCCGCTCGCCCGCGCAGGAATTCCGCGCAGGGCGGCACGGATCAGTCCGAGTTGGCGCTCGGGCTCGGCTTGGTGTTGATCGTCTCCGTCTGGTCGTCGACCAGCAGCGCGTCGCGCTGCAGCGGCACCGAGAGCTTGCGTCCGTGGTGGCCGCAGAACGTCAGGTCGCCGGAGGCGAAGACGGCGCGGATGAAAGCCTGAGCCCCGCACCGGTCACATCGGTCGGCGATGGTGAGCGACGGCAGCTGCTGGGCGAGTGTCGTTGCGGTCATCGGATACCTCCCGGTGCGGGGCTGATACCCGTGCTTCGACGCGGGGTCCCTGCTCCGTCATCACCCGATCGGGTGACCGGCCGCCTCAGGACAATCCCGGCGCGACCTCCCCGAGCACCCTGGTATCGTCTCCAGCCGCAAGACCGGCGCCGCTAGCTCAGTTGGTTAGAGCAGCTGACTCTTAATCAGCGGGTCCGGGGTTCGAGTCCCTGGCGGCGCACCCTCCTGACCTGGCCTTTCTCTTCCTGAGAGAAGGGCCAGAGTCGTTTTCCGGAGGCATCCGGGAGCTGGCCCGATAAGCGGTAGGAGCGACGGGACCGCCGCCGTACCGTCCGCGCATGACCCGGCCCGACGTCACAGCCTTCGCGGCGACTGACGACTTCTTCTCGAGGTTCGCGAGCGGCACGGCGAAGCAGCGCGCGAGGCTCGTGACGAGGGCACCCCTGGACGACATCCACACGGCCGCGCTCAGGCACCCCGACCCGTTCGTGCGGCGCTGGTGCCTGGGCTACCTCGATCACTACGCGAACGACCAGTCGATGCACGTCTTCGCGATCGCGCTGCGCGACCCGGTCGACTTCGTGCGCAACGTAGCTCTGCACTCGCTGGCCTGCGAGGCGTGCAAGTCGGAGGAGCTCTGCGTCGCCGACGTCGTACCTGGGCTCATCGACGTGCTCACGACCGACAGCAGCCCGGACCTGCGGGCCAAGGCGATCCCGCTCCTGCTGCGGTTGCCCGATCCGCGGGGGCGAGCGGCCGTCGAGAGGGCCGCGACGACGGACGACGACGCCCTCGTCAGGCGAGCCGCTGCGGATGCGCTGGAGGGCCGGCTCACGATGCCGCGCAAGCGCTACCAGCGCGAGCAGCGCCGGCACGCGAAGAAGCGCGGCCCTCACTAGCCGGCTCCTCGTCTGCCATGTTCACTATGGCACAGCGAGGCGAGCCTCATGAGGCGAGAAGAATGGCCCTAACGTCCACGCTCCTGTAGATCGGAGCTCATGACGTGACCCGCGCCTTCGTCCTGCCCGAACACCTCGCGCCCAAGGCGGACCCGCGACTGATCGCGCGCGACGAGGAGCACTTCACGGCCATCGAGCGCAGGCTCGAGCAGGCGATCGCAGAGCTCACGGAGAGACTCGACGACGAGCGCACCAGCAAGGGCGGAAGCGGCCAGCACGCGATGGACCGCGACCTCGAGATCCACCGGCTCAGCGCCCGGCTGCGGGCGCTGAAGCGGTTCGGGCTCGACCTGTGCCTAGGCCACATCGTGGGGACCGACGACGTCCCCACCTACATCGGCCGCTTGGGCCTGACCGACACCGAGGGCAACCGGTTGCTGGTCGACTGGCGGTCCCCGGCCGCCGAGCCGTTCTTCGGTGCGACGCATGCGAACCCGATGGGGCTGACCAGCCGGCGTCGCTACCGCTGGACCCGCGGCAAGGTCACGGACTACTGGGACGAGGTCTTCACGGCAGAGGGGTACGAAGGACACGCGGCCGCGCTCGACGACCAGTCGGCCTTCATCGCCAGCCTCGGCAGCAACCGGTCGGAGCGGATGCGTGACGTGCTCGGCACCATCCAGGCTGACCAGGACGCGATCATCCGTGCCGGGTCCAGCGGCGCGCTCGTCGTCGACGGCGGCCCCGGGACGGGCAAGACCGTGGTTGCGCTGCACCGGTCGGCCTACCTGATCTACTCCGACCCGAAGCTCGGTCATCACCGCGGCGGTGTGCTGTTCGTGGGGCCGCACCAGCCCTACCTCGCCTACGTCGCGGACGTGCTGCCCAGCCTCGGGGAGGAAGGTGTGCAGACCTGCACGCTGCGGGACCTGGTCGCCGAGGGGAGCACAGCGGTTCCCGAGACCGACCCGGAGGTGGCGCGCCTGAAGGCGTCGGCGGCACTGGTCGGCGCGGTCGAGGCTGCGGTGCGGTTCTACGAGGAGCCCCCGACCGC
>JAODNF010000073.1 GCA_025464915.1 Frankiales bacterium
GCGGCGACCTGGCCGTCCATCATCCCGCTGGGCGCGACCACCTGCGTCCCGGCCCGGGCCTGGGCGACAGCGATGTCGGCGTAGCGGAGCAGCGTCGAGTCGTTGTCCACCTCGCCCGCGGGCGTCAGCAGGCCGCAGTGGCCGTGGTCGGTGTACTCGTCGAGGCACAGGTCGCTCATGACGACCAGGTCGTCACCGACCCCGGCGACGGTGTCGGCCAGGGCGAGCTGAACGATGCCGTCGGCGGCATCGGCCTGCGAGCCCCGAGGGTCCTTCGACGCGGGGATGCCGAACAGGATGACGCCACCGACGCCGGCGGCGGCGGCCTCGTGGACGGCCTTCTTCAGCGAGTCGCGGGTGTGCTGCACGACGCCGGGCATGCTCGAGATGGGAGCGGGCTCGGTGAGCCCCTCCTTGACGAAGACCGGCAGCACCAGGTCGGCCGGCGCGACCCGCACGTCCGCCACCAGCCGCCGCAGCGCCGGGGAGCGCCGCAGCCGTCGGGGACGGTGTGCCGGGAACGCGGTCACGCGCGCTTCTTGGCCGGCTTCTTGCGGCGCCGGACCGAGGGCGGCAGCTCGCCGTTCGCGCGCATCTGCAGGGCGTGCTCGGCCAGGCCGTCGACGAGGCTGAGCACGTCCGGCTTCGACGCGACCCCGTCGACGCGCAGGCCGAGCTCCTCGGCGGTCTTGAGCGTCTGCGGGCCGATCGCGACGAGGATCGTCGTGTCGTGCGGCTTGCCGGCGATGCCGACCAGGTTGCGCACCGTGGACGAGCTCGTGAAGAGCACGGCGTCGAAGCCGCCGCCCTTCAGCGCCTCGCGGGTCTCGGCGGGCGGCGGGGCGGCCCGGACGGTCCGGTAGGCGGTGACGTCGTCGACCTGCCAGCCGAGCGCCTGCAGACCGGCGACCAGGGTGTCAGTCGCGATGTCGGCACGCGGGAGGAACACCCGGTCGATGGGGTCGAAGACGTCGTCGTAGTGCTGCCACTGCGCGAGCAGGCCCTCGCTGCTCTGCTCCGCGGTCGGGACGAGCTCGGGCTTGATGCCGTAGTCGAGGAGCGCCTGCGCGGTCGCGTCGCCGACGGCGGCGATCTTGACTCCGGCGAAGGCGCGGGCGTCGAGGCCGAACTCCTCGAGCTTCTCGCGGACCGCCTTCACGGCGTTGACCGACGTGAACGCGACCCAGAGGTAGCGGCCGGTGACGAGGCCCTTGATCGCGCGCTCCATGGGCGCGGGCGTGCGCGGCGGCTCGACGGCGATCGTCGGCACCTCGACGGGGATGGCGCCGTGGGACCGCAGGGCGGTGGACAGGGTGCCGGCCTGGTCACGCGTGCGGGGCACCAGGACCTTCCAGCCGTAGAGAGCGCGCTGCTCGAACCAGCCGAGCTTCTCGGCCTTCTTGACGGCGTCGCCGACGACCACGAGGGCCTCGCCGGTCAGGTCGCCGATGGCCCGCTCGACCTCGTCGAGCGTGCTCACGACGGTGCGCTGGTCGGCCGTCGTGCCGCCCACCGTGACCGACACGGGGGTGTCGGCCTTGCGGCCGTGCTCGACCAGCGCGGACGCCGCCTTCGCGACCTCGCCGACCTGGGCCATCAGCACGAGAGTGCCTGGGGCAGAAGCGATCCCGCTCCAGTCGAGGCCGTCCTCGACTCGCGCGATCGTGCGGGGCATCCCGACCGGGATGCCGGCGAAGCCGGGTACGGCGACAGGCGCGGGCAGACCGGGGACGATCTCGAGGCGCTGCTTGCCGCGGACCACCGCCTCGGCGTCCTTCACGCCGTCGGGGACGACGAACGGGTCTCCGGGGTAGAGCCGCACGACGGTCTTGCCGGTCTTCGACGCGGCGACCAGGGCGCTGCCCTGCAGGTCGGCGGAGTCGACCGTGCGGACCTCCGTGTGCTCACCCACCAGCAGCAGGATCTCGGGGGCGATCCGCTCGTCGGCCACGACCAGGTCGGCGGTGGCCAGCAGCTCGGCGGCCCGCAGGGCGAGCAGCCCCGGGTCACCTGTGCCGGCACCGACGAGGGCGACCTGGCCCACGGGCTTGCGGGTCTTGCTCGGGCTCATGCGTTCTCTCCTGTGGTGTTCATCAGCTCGGCGGCACCGAGGTCGAGGAGCTCGGCGGCGAGCCGTTCCCCTACCCCTGCCGCGTCGTGCGTGGGTCCGGTCGCGGACAGGCGGACGGCGTCGCTGCCGTCGAGCGCGCACACCAGGCCGCGCAGGAACACCTCGGGACCGTCGTCCCCCTCAGCGACCTCGGCCATCGCTCCCACGGGTGCGGAGCAGCCGGCTTCGAGGGCCGCGAGCAGCGCCCGCTCGGCCGCAACGGCGACCCGGGTGTCGGGGTCGTCGAGGGCCTTGAGGGCGGTCACGAGGTCGCTGTCGGTCCTGCACTCGACGGCGAGTGCGCCCTGAGCGGGCGCGGGCAGGACCTGCAGGGGGTCGAGGGTCTCGGTCACCTCGTCGAGGCGGCCGAGTCGGGCCAGGCCGGCGCGGGCGAGCACGACGGCGTCGAGCTCCCCCGACGTGACCTTGCCGATCCGGGTGTCGACGTTGCCGCGCACCGGCACCACCTCGACCCCGAGCCCGAGGGCGTTGATCTGCGCGGTGCGCCGGGGCGACCCGGTGCCGATGCGCGCGCCGGTCGGCAGCTCACCCAGGGTCAGCCCGTCACGGGCGACGAGCACGTCGCGGGCGTCCTGCCGCTGCGGGACAGCAGCGATGACCAGGCCCGCGGCCGGAGCCGTCGGCAGGTCCTTGTAGGAGTGCACGGCGATGTCGATGTCGCCGGCGAGCAGCGCGTCGCGCAGCGCGTTGACGAACACGCCCGTCCCGCCGAGCTGCTGGATCGCGGCGGTCGACGTGTCGCCCTCGGTCGTGATGTGCACGAGCTCGACCTCGAGCCCCTGCTCGCGCAGGGCGTCGGCGACGTGGCCGGACTGGGCCAGGGCGAGGGCGGACGCGCGCGTCCCCAGCCGGATCACCCTGTGCTCCGTGGGCCGTCGCCGACAGCGGTGCTCCCGGGACCGTCGCCGGTAGCGGTCTCCTCGACCGACAGCTTCGTGACGGCCTCGACCGCCGCCGGGTCGAGCCCGAACAGCTCGCGCAGGGCATCCGCGTACGACAGCCCGACCGGCGACTCCGTCAGCTCCTTCACCCGGACGGTCGGCGTGTGCAGCAGCGTCTGGACGACCCGCCGCACGGCCATCTCGACCTCACCGCGCTCGCGCTCGTCGAGCTCCGGCAGCCGGCTCGTGAGCCGGGCCAGCTCGGCGCTGACGACCTCGTCCGCGCGGCTGCGCAGGGCGACGACCGTCGGTGCGATCCGGCTCGACCGCTGCCACGACAAGAAGGTGCCGACCTCCTCGGTCACGACGGCGCGGGCGGCCTCGACACCGGCTCCCGCGTCCGTCTCCGACAGGGCGGCCTGGAGCGTCTCGAGGTCGACCAGGCTGACACCGGGCAGCGTGCGTACCGTCGTCTCGACGTCCCGCGGGAGCGCGAGGTCGAGCACCACGAGCGGGCGGCCCTCGCGACGCTCCACGGCAGCTGCGACCGCGTCGCGCCGCACGACCAGGCCGGTGGCCCCCGTGCTCGTGACGACGACGTCGGCCGTCGTGAGCTCGTCGACGAGCGCGTCGAGCCCGACGCCTCGGCCTCCGAGCGTGCCCGCGAGGCGCTCGGCGTTGACCGCGGTGCGGTTGGCGACGACCACGTCGCCGACGCCGGCGCGGCGCAGCGTCGTGCCTGCCAGGGCGCCCATCGAGCCGGCGCCGATCACCAGGACCGCCCGGCCGGTCAGGTCGCCGAGCGCTCCGACGGCGTGCTCGAGGCCGACGCTGACGAGCGACTGCCCGGCCGCGTCGATGCCGGTCTCGGTGTGGACCCGCTTGCCGACGCGCAGCGCGGTCTGGAACAGCTCGTGCAGGGTGCGGCCGGCGGAACCGCCGCTGGCGGCGTACGCGCGGCGGAGCTGCCCCAGGATCTGGGACTCCCCCACCACCATGGAGTCCAGGCCGCTGGCGACCTGGAACAGGTGCAGCACCGCCGGGTCGTTCCAGTGCACGTAGAGGTGCTTCGAGAGCTCCTCGAGCGGCACGCCCGACCGGCTGCTGAGCAGCGCTGTGATGGCCTCGACGCCGGGGTGGAACTCGTCCGTCTCGGCGTACACCTCCACCCGGTTGCAGGTGCTGAGCACGACCGCCTCGTTCACGGTGCCGGTCGTGATCTCGTCGAGCACGCCGCTGGTGTCACCGAGCCCGCGGGTGACCTCCTCCAGCAGCGACACGGGTGCGCTGCGGTGACTGATGCCGACGGCGAGCACGCTCATGCGGGGGTCACCAGGGACTTGCGGTGCTCGTGGAACGACAGGATCTGCAGCTCGATGGACAGGTCGACCTTGCGCAGGTCGACGTCGGCCGGGACGCTCAGGACCGTCGGTGCGAAGTTCAGGATGCTCGTGACGCCGGCGCCGACGAGCAGGTCGCAGACCAGCTGCGCCGCGCTTGCCGGTGTCGCGATGACCCCGATGCTGCCCGGCACGACGACCTCGGGCAGGTCGTCGATGTGCCGCACGGTGAGCCCGGCGATCTGCTCGCCGGTGAGGGCCGGATCGGCGTCGAGGAGCGCGTCGATGGCCAGGCCCCTGCTCGCGAAGCCGCCGTAGCCGGCCAGCGCGCGTCCGAGGTTGCCGACGCCGACGAGCACGACCGAGCAGCGCCGGGACAGGCCGAGCTCGTGGCTGATGGAGGTGATGAGGTGCGCGACGTCGTACCCGACCCCGCGGGTGCCGTAGGACCCGAGGTGGCTGAGGTCCTTGCGCAGCTTCGCCGAGTTGACGCCCGCCGCCTCGGCGAGCGCCTCGGAGCTGATGGTCGACGTGCCCTCGTCCGCCAGCGTGTGCAGGGCCCGCAGGTAGAGAGGCAGCCGGGCCACCGTCGCCTCGGGGATGACCTCACGGCGCCGCGCGGCGGCGATCTCGGTGGTCGTCAACGGGCGCTCCTGCTCAGGTCCGGCCCTTGACGTTACGCGCTTGTGAACGCGCGCACAAAGTCAGTGAACCCGGTCACACAGCGCCAGCGCGCCTCCGT
>JAODNF010000081.1 GCA_025464915.1 Frankiales bacterium
CATCAAGGGCCCGAGCCCGTCACCCCCGAGCGGGCTCGAGCACCATCACCGGGATGCGACGGTCGCCGGCGCGCTCCTGGTAGTGCTTGCGGGGCGGGTAGACCGACAGGTCCAGCGCGAGCAGCCGCTCGCGCTCGTCGCCCTCTGCCTCGTACGCCGTCATCGCGAGGGTGCGTCCCCGGAAGGCGACCGTGCAGTCCGGGTGGGCCACGAGGTTGTGGTACCAGGCGGGGTGCTTGGCCTGGCCGTAGTTCGAGGCCACGAGCACGAGCCGGTCCCCGTCGGGAACTCCGATGATCGGCAGGGTGCGGGGCAGCCCTGACTTCGCGCCGGTCGTCGTGAGCTGCACCATCGGCAGCCCGGAGATGAGCGTCGTGACGGAGCGCCGGCCGTCGGTCCGCTTCATGAGCGGACCGTCGAGGTGGTGCATCGTGCGGGCGAGCAGCAGGGCCATGGGCCTCGTCCCGGCGAGCAGGCGCAGCCGGCGCTGCACCCAGTTCGCCTCGGTGAAGCCGACGTCGGTCATCAGATCCGCTCGACCCTGTCGGCCTGCGGGCCGCGGTCGCTCTGCCGGATCTTGAAGCGGACGCGGTCGCCCTTCTCCAGCGACTGGGTACCGACGAGGACGGAGAAGTGCACGAACAGGTCGCCACCGCCCGCGTCCGGGGTGATGAAGCCGAAGCCGCGCTCGACGTCGAAGCGCGCCACGACGCCCTCGCCCGGCTGGGCCGGTCCACCGGCCCGTGCGTGCTTGTTGCCGCTCGCCGGTGCCGGTGCCGCGGCCGGTGCCTTCGCGGTGTCCGCACCGCTCACGAGGTAGGCGTCCCGGGCCTGCGGCCCTCGGTCGCCCTGCACGACCTCGTAGGCGACCCGGTCCCCCTCGGCCAGCCAGGTCAGCCCCTCGACCAGCGCCCGAGCGTGGACGAAGACGTCGTCGCCACCGCCGTCGGGGGTGATGAAGCCGAAGCCCTTGCCCTCGTCGTACCAGGAGACCGTGCCGTCGGCCCCGTCGTTCACCGCCGGGACGCCCGCGCCAGGCCCGAGGGGCACGACGTGCTCGGCCTGCGGTCCTCGCTCGCCCTCGCCGATGACGAACGCCACGCGCTGGCCCGCCGTGAGGACGCCGCCCGTCACGATGGCCGAGCTGTGCACGAACAGGTCGGACGAGCCGCCGTCGGCGGTCGCGAAGCCGTAGCCCTTGCTGGGCTCGTACCAGGAGACGGTGCCGAGTACCCCGAGGACGGCGTTCCCGGGCACGTCAGCAGTCACGCGCACCTTCAGGGCCTGCGGGCCGCGCTCCCCCTCGCCGACCTCGAACTCGACGGTCTGCCCCTCGCGGAGCACCCGCGAGCCCTTGACCTCGGCGACCTCCGAGACGTGCACGAACACGTCGGCGCTCTCGTCGTCGGGCGCCAGGAAGCCGAAGCCCTTGTCGACGTCGAACCAGCGAACGGTGCCCTGCTGCATGACCAACCCTCAGACGTTGAAGCGGAACTCGACGACGTCGCCGTCCTGCATGACGTAGTCCTTGCCCTCCATGCGGGCCTTGCCGGCGGCGCGGGCCGCGGCCACGGAGCCGAGCTCGACGAGGTCGTCGTAGCCGATGACCTCCGCTTTGATGAAGCCCTTCTGGAAGTCGGTGTGGATCACGCCGGCGGCCTCGGGGGCGGTGGCGCCCTTCTTGATGGTCCAGGCGCGGGACTCCTTGGGACCGGCGGTGAGGTAGGTCTGCAGACCCAGCGTCTCGAAGCCGATGCGCGCGAGCTGGTGCAGGCCCGACTCCTCCTGGCCCATTGACTGGAGCAGCTCGAGGGCGTCGGCGTCGTCCATCTCTATCAGCTCCGACTCGACCTTGGCGTCGAGGAAGACCGCCTCGGCCGGGGCGACGAGGGCGGCGAGCTCGGCCTTGCGCTCCTCGGAGACGAGCTGCGCCTCGTCGAGGTTGAAGACGTAGAGGAACGGCTTGGCGGTGAGGAGCGACAGCTCCTTGAGCAGGTTGAGGTCGAGCCCGGCGGCAAAGGCGGTCGAGCCCTTCTGCAGCGCCTCCTCGGCACGACGGACCTCATCGAGGAGCGGTTGGGTGTCCTTCTTGATCCGCGCCTCCTTCTCGAGGCGCGGGATCGCTTTCTCGATGGTCTGCAGGTCAGCGAGGATCAGCTCGGTGTTGATCGTCTCGATGTCGCCGAGCGGGTCGACCCGGCCGTCGACGTGCACGACGTTGACGTCGGCGAAGGCGCGGATGACCTGGCAGATCGCGTCAGAGCTGCGGATGTTGGCGAGGAACTGGTTGCCGAGCCCCTCGCCCTTGGAGGCGCCGCGGACGATGCCGGCGATGTCGACGAAGTCGACGGTGGCGGGGATGACCTTCTCGGAGCCGAAGATCTCGGCGAGCTTGCCGAGCCGCTCGTCCGGGACGCCGACGACGCCGACGTTGGGCTCGATGGTGGCGAACGGGTAGTTGGCGGCCAGCACGTTGTTCTTGGTCAGCGCGTTGAACAGCGTGCTCTTGCCGACGTTGGGCAGGCCGACGATGCCGAGGGAGAGGCTCACGTGGGGAAAGGCTACTGGGACCGGCACTGTGCGGGACGCACGCTCGCGGGCAGGCGAGGGGTCCGCCCAGTGGCCGAAGTTGTCGGACCTGCCCGGGAACCTGTCGGCATGCTTCTCGTGCTCGCCCTCGTCATTGGTGCCGTCCTCGGCTGGCTGACCGCCACCGTGCTGCGCAAGCCCCAGCCCGACACCCCGCTGGTCCACCAGCTCGACCGGTTGCAGGACCAGCTGCACGCGCTGGAGCTCGAGCGCACCCGCGCGAGCGCCGAGCTGCGCGAGCAGGTCAGCACCGTCGCCCTGACGAGCGCTCGTGTGGAGCATGAGACGCGGGCCCTCGCGACCGCCCTGTCCAAGCCGCAGGCCCGAGGTCGCTGGGGCGAGCTGCAGCTGCGGCGGGTCGTGGAGCACGCCGGGATGCTCGACCGCT
>JAODNF010000068.1 GCA_025464915.1 Frankiales bacterium
CCTGCCGGTCACGGTCGCCGCCCACGGCTTCGGCGCCTCGGTCGCCGAGACCCGCCCGCTGCTGTCGGGCGTCCCTGGGACGAAGGTCTTCTACGAGGCGCGCGGGCACGGGTCCGCCCCCGCTCCCGGGCAGGTCGGGTACGACGAGCTGGCCGGCGACCTCGACGCCGCCGCCCCCGACGCGACCCAGGCGCTCGGCGTCTCGCTCGGCGCCCACACCGTACTGCGGCTGCTCTGCCGCCGGCCGGACCGCTACGCGAAGGCGGTGCTCTTCCTGCCGGCTGCCCTCGACCGGCCGCCGGTCCGGCGCGAGGGGCTGGTGGACGCGCTGGAGGCGGGGGACCGCGACGCGGTGCTCGCCTGGGTGCAGGGGGAGCTGCCGCCGGACCGCGACACCTCGTCGTACGCCGAGGCGCGCACGTCGTACCTGCTGTCCTCGCCCGGCCTGCTGACCCTGCTGCGTGAGCTGACCGAGCCGCCGGTGCCCGACCTCGAGCGGCTCGGGGCGATCGAGACCGACGTGCTGGTGCTGGCCCAGGAGAGTGACCCGGTGCACCCGGCCCAGGTCGCGCGGGACCTGGCGGCCGCCCTCCCGAGGGCCTCGCTCCACGTCTTCCGAGAGCCGGGAGCGCTGTGGAGCTCCCGGAAGGAGTTCCGGCAGCTGGTGGTAGGCCATCTGGGTGAAGGGTCCTGACGGCGCCCGGCGGATGTGGGAGAGGGGCGACTACGGGACGATCTCGTCAGACCTTGCCCGGAGATGTCCAGATCTGGTCGTCACCCGAGGGAGTGAAGCTCGACAGAAGCCGTCACCAGCCCTGACGGGGCTCGTTGACCTGCACGTCGCCGCAACACCCCCCCACCACCACTCCGAAGGACTCACCCAGATGAACCCCATCGCCACCGTCACCGCCGAGATCGAGCTCCACCTGGTCGTCCCGGGCGGCCCGTCGCTCCCCGTCCTCGCCAACCTGCGCTACGACGTCATCGACCCGTGGGCCGTGCGCGTCGCCTTCCAGACCGGTGGCGAGGGCGACGGCATCGTCGAGTGGATGTTCGCCCGCCAGCTGCTCACCGACGGCATCGCCGCCGCGGTCGGCGAGGGTGACGTCCGCGTCTGGCCGGCCCTGCACGGCACCGACCGCGTCGTGAACCTCGCGATGGCCTCGCCGTCCGGCTCGGCGCTGTTCGAGATCGACCGCGACGCGCTCGTCGAGTTCCTCCAGCAGACCTACGTCGCCGTCCCGACCGGCGCCGAGGCCGAGGTCGTCGACATCGACGCCGAGCTGGCCCTGCTCCTCTCGCTCTAGCTCCCGACTGGGCCCGCCGGTCCGCAACGCGGCGACCTGCAGCTCGTCCCCCTCGGTGGTGGGGGAGGAGAGCGGAACCCGGCCCCAGAGAGCGAGGAAGACCCCCGTCGCCGTCCTTTCGAGGACTCCGGCGGGGGTCTTCTCGTTGTCGCGACGAGCTCAGCTCATCCCGGCCCGCAGGTCGAGGTCGTTGGGCGGGTTCTGCGGCGTCTTCCAGCCGATGTAGGGCTTGCCGAAGAAGCCGTGCAGCACGTTGGCGCGGTCGACCATGACGGTCCACGCCGCCTCGAACGCGGCCAGGTCCTGCGCCTTGATGGCGGCGGTGACCGGCGCGTAGTCGTCCTGCAGGTAGGCCGTCATCTCGGGCTCGTACTTGGGGCGGGACTGCGCGCTCATCGCGAGCTGCTTCACCGCGCTCTTGCTGTAGTAGGCAGCCAGTGGCCAGTTGCCCGCCTTCGCGGCGAAGTAGCAGCGGTGCAGCCGCGGACCGACCTCGGCCATCAGCCGGTCCATGCCCGGCTGCATCCGGGCGAGCTCGTTCAGGGTCAGGTCGCGCTTGCCGTTGTTGACCAGGATGTCGTCAGCGTCCACGCCGCTCACCCTACGAGCCGAGCTCGACCCCCACGACGCCGTCGAGGGCGCGCAGGCGGACGGCCAGCTCGAGCAGGTCGTACCCCTTGGCCAGCGGGCTCGACAGCGTGATCACCGTGCGGTCGCTGTGGCCGCGGTCGACCTTGCGGACACTCGCGTCGCAGTCCAGGACGGCAATGGCGCTGCTGACGACCTCGGAGACGTCGGCGGTGTCGATGATCTCGAGCAGCACCGGGTGGCCGCGCCGTCGCGGGAAGTACTCCCGCTCGAGCTGCTTCAGGCCGGTCAGCACGACCAGGGCGAGCAGCACGCTGAAGGCCGCGAGGCCCGCGCAGTCCAGGCCGCACGCGACGCCGATGGCCGCCGTCACGAACAGGCTGGCCGCGGTGGTGAGGCCCTTGACGCTGCCGCCCTCGCGCAAGATCGCCCCCGCGCCGAGGAAGCCGATGCCGGTGACGACCTGTGCGGCGATGCGGGTGGGGTCGGCGTTCGCGGCATCGGCACCCGCGACCGTGAACAGCGCGGCGCCGAGGGAGACGAGCACGTGCGTCCGGAACCCCGCCGGTTGCGCCCCGAACTCGCGCTCTAGCCCGATCGCCCCCCCGAGGCCCGCGGCGATGAGCAGCAGCAGCACGTCATGACCCATGGCGGCCAGTCTCCCCTGGTTTCCTCATGGATGCGGCTTCCCGCAGGCGTGGGGCGCACGTGGTTTCCCGCGGAACCGCTCGGGTCCATGAGGCTTCCCGCTAGGTGGGCGCGACGGAGGCCCACCGGACCGTGAGCTCGCCGTCGCGGGGGCGGCCGACGGTCGGCCAGTCGACCGACGCGCACATGGCGGCCCAGCGCTGGCGGTTGCCGAAGGTGCCGACCGGCGCGGCGGCGTCCCACGCGCGGTCCATCTCGGTCAGAAGCCGGTGGACCGGCGAACCGGGGACGTTGTGGTGGATGAGCGCCTTCGGGAGCCGCTCGGCGAGGGAGGAAGGCCGGTCGAGGTGCTCGACGGCCGCGGCCAGGGTGAAGGAGACCGGACCCGACGAGGCGAGAGTGACCCAGGCGGCGCGGCGCCCGATCTCGTCGCAGGTGCCCTCGAGAAGGATGCCGTCGGGCTGCAGGCCGGCGCACATCGTCAGCCACGCCTCGGATGCGGCCGTCTCGTCGTACTGCCGAAGCACGTTGAGCGCCCGGATGACCAGCGGCCGCAGGCCGGCGAGCTCGAAGCCGCCCCGCAGGAAGTCCAGCCCCTCGACCCGTGCGTCGAGGGCGGCGTCGACGCGGGCCTGGTCGATCTCGAGGCCGACCACGCGGGCGTCGGGGCGGACCGCGCGGACCCGCTGGTGCAGCTCGACGGCGGTGATCGGGGTGGCGCCGTAGCCGAGGTCGACGACCAGCGGGTCGGAGGCCTTCAGCAGGAGCGAGCGGTGGACCTCGACCAGGTGCCGGTCGACGCGGCGCAGCCGGTTCCGGTTCGTGGTGCCTCGGGTGGGGAGGCCGAGGGCGCGGGCGCGCCCGGCGGCGTACCGCTTCTCCCTAGGCACGCACGACCTTGTGCGCGGCGTGCTGCTGCTTCGGGGTCAGCTGCACGACGTCGATGTTGACGTGCGCCGGCCGGGTCGCGACCCAGACGATCGCGTCGGCGACGTCGTCGGCGGTCAACGGCTCGACGCCCTGGTAGACGGCGTCCGCCCGGGCCTGGTCGCCGCCGAAGCGGTTGACCGAGAACTCCTCCGTGAAGACCATGCCGGGCGCGACCTCGGAGACCCGGATCGCCTGCTCCTCGAGGCGAAGCGTGTCCCGGAGCGCAGCCACGGCGTGCTTCGCGGCGACGTAGCCGCCACCGCCCTCGTAGACCCAGCGGCCGGCGGTGGACCCGGTCATGACGACCTGGCCACGGGCGCTTCGAAGGGCGGGGAGCAGGGCCTGGACGGTGCGGACCAGGCCGAGGACGTTCACGTCGTACATCCGCGCCCAGGTGTCGACGTCGGCGTCGGCGAGCGGGTCGAGGTCGAAGGCGCCGCCGGCGTTCGCGACGAGCAGGTCGCAAGTCGGGACCGCGTCGACGAGCTGCTCGACAGACCGCGGGTCGGTGACGTCGAGCGCCTGCGGCCGGACGCCCTGCAGCTGTGACAGCCGGTCGAGGCGGCGGGCGGCGCCGATCACCTCCCAGCCTTCGGCGGCGAGGCGTACGGCGGTGGCGGCGCCGATCCCCGAGGAGGCACCGGTGACGAGAGCGACGGGCATGGACCGAGTCTGTCGCATCGCCTCGCGGCGGACCGGCGCCAAGGCGCTCGGGGAAGCGTGCCGACCTCGCCGACCAGCTCGGCCGGCACGAGGCGGTCCCTTCGCGCGTCGTCCGCCTCGTCGAGCAGGCAGCCACAGCCTGAGCTCCCGGAACATCCCCCTGAGGTGCTGTGTTGCAGCCGATCGGGAAGGATGGGCGGCATGAGAGGCGGGCTGACGAGCGTGAGACCACGTCGTGCTGCCGTCCTGTCCGTGCACACCTCCCCGCTCGAGCAGCCCGGCACGGGTGACGCGGGCGGGATGAACGTCTACGTCGTCGAGACGGCCAAGAAGCTGGCCGAGCGCGGCGTCGAGGTCGAGATCTTCACGCGCGCGACCTCCTCGGACCAGCCGCCGGTTTGCGCGCTCGCCGACGGCGTCACCGTGCGGCACCTGGTGGCCGGACCCTTCGAGGGGCTGTCCAAGGAGGACCTGCCGTCGCAGCTGTGTGCGCTCACCTCCGGCCTGCTCCGGGTCGAGGCGCAGCACGAGCAGGGGTACTTCGACCTGATCCACTCCCACTACTGGCTCTCCGGCCAGGTCGGCTGGCTCGCTGCCGAGCGATGGGACGTGCCGCTCGTCCACTCCGCCCACACCCTCGCCAAGGTCAAGAACCTCGACCTGGCCGAGGGAGACACCCCTGAGCCGCTGCGCCGCATCGTCGGCGAGCAGCAGGTCATCGACGCGGCCGACTGCCTGGTGGCCAACACGGCCCAGGAGGCGCGGGACCTCGTCGACCTCTACGGCGCGTCCGCGGACCGCGTCGTCACCGTTGCCCCGGGCGTCGATCTCGAGCACTTCCGCCTCGGCTCCGCCTCGGCCGCGCGGACGCGGCTCGGCGTGCCGCCGGACGCGGTGCTGCTGCTGTTCGTCGGGCGCCTGCAGCCGCTGAAGGCGCCCGACGTGCTGCTCCGCGCCGCTGCCATGCTCGACGTGCCCCGCGTGCACGTCGCGATCGTCGGAGGGCTCAG
>JAODNF010000098.1 GCA_025464915.1 Frankiales bacterium
CTTCTGCTTCTGGCTCGGCGTTCCGTGGTGGCGTCAGACGGCACGAGTCCTCGGCCCCTCCTGAGGCCGGACCGCACCGGCCTCCCTGCCACGCGACGACGCGGACGCCGACAGTGGAGCGCGTCACGCATGCCTGGCGGGAAGATGTCCGCGGATGGACTCAACCCTTCCGCGGTCTTCTCCGTCTCAGTCCCGACGGAGGGAGCACCGTGCCACCCACCCACGGAGGAGTTCGCGGCCTGGCCAGAGGTGTCAGTGCGAGTACGGCGACCTTGTGTTCGAGCGTGGCGTCGGCACGCGGGGGAAAGCGGAAGGCATGGCTGACACCAAGGGCGAACTGCTCTGGAAGTCGCACCTCGCCTTCGTCCTGGCTGGGCTTTCGACGCTTGGGGCGGTCTATCTGAGCTTCACGACGCTGCCACCGACGAAGCTGGCGCACGGGCGCCTCTGGATCGTGTCCATCGCGCTCGTGATTGCCTTGCTTTGCTGTGCGATAGGCGTGCTGGATCGTCACCTGATCGCGAAGGCCCCGCGGGCGCGGGCTCTGCCTTCCGTCGGCCAAGCACAGGCTGGAATCCTTCTCACCGGCGTTCAGGCTCTGGCGATGCTCGTGGTCGGGGTGGTGCAACTCGGGCAGGGAGAAGTGAGCGTCGGTTCTGCGGCCTTGGTCGCGGTCGTCGGTTTCATCATCGTGATGCTCTGCATACTGCGGCAACCGACTCGCGCGGACGAAGCAGAGCCGCAAGCTCGCGGCGAACACGGAGCTGGCTCCTGCAAGGCGTGAGCGCCGCCTACCTACGCATCCGCCATCTGAAGTAGAAGTACGCCGCGACGACTACTGCTGCGACTACGAAGAACAGCGGACCCGCGATGCTGTCACTGAGGCAGCGGTTGCAGCAGTCGTGCGGATACGACACGGCAAGGCGCGCCTTCATCGCCGGCGGCCGATGAGGAACCACGCCACTCCGAGAAGGATCGCGAGCAGGAGCAGTGGCAGCGGCAGGCCTCGGCCAACCACCAGCGGGCCCGCGATCACAACCGTCATGCCGGAGGTCTGCCCCCACGTGGATCTGGCCTAACCGCGCCTTGTCTGAGCCATGCTGCGCCCGTTCACGAAGAGGACAGCCGGGCAGATGAGCAGAGGCTTCTCATCCTTCGCGCCATCCGGCTTGCTCAAGAGCAGTGGCCCGAAGTGCTGAGTGCCCTCGTCATCCCCGCAGCAGGACGAGGAGCGGAAGGCGAACCTGTCGCGCTGGCCCGGCTCCGTCAGGCCGCCGCCTGCCAGACCTGCGTCTGAGGTCTCAGGTGATGAGGGCGCCCAGCACCTTGCCCGGCGCGCAGACCTGGTCGAAGAAGCGGTCTGCCATGCGCAGGTAGCCCTCCGCGTTGGGGTGCAGCCCGTCGTACAGGTCCTGCACGTCGTCCTCGCCGAACAGGCCGAGTCCGTCGAGGAGGTGCAGGTTCGGGTCCTGCCGCAGGGTGACGACCAGCGCCACGAGCTCGCGGATCCTCGTGAGGCTCAGGGCACCGACGCTGAGCTCGGTGGGACGCGGGACAGTGCTGAAGGTCTTGTCAGCCTGCAGGATCGTCGGGCCGGGGGCCGTCTCGGCGGTCGGGCAGATGATCGGGGTGACGAGGACGATCGGCGTGTCCGGGTGGCCCTCGCGGACGGTGTCGAGGAAGCCGTTGAGGGCGGGGACGAAGGTCCGCTCGCGGAGGGTGTCGCCGTTCACGATGTTGATGCCGACCTTCATCGTGATCGCGTCGGCGGGCAGGTCTCGGATGGTGCGCGCGGCGAACTGGTCGAGCATGCACTGACCGCCGAGGCCGATGTTCTGGATGTTCCAGCCGGTCCTCAGCGCGACGGCGTTGGGCCAGGTCTGCGTCGGCGTCACCGCCTCGAGGCAGTGGCTGATGGAGCTGCCGTAGTGGATCCAGCGCGGGCCGGTCGGCTCGGCAGGAGAGAGGGTCGCGCCGTCGGAGAGGCGCGCCGCGCGGATGCTCACGCACGCCGCGTGGGGCAGCCACACCTCTACTACGGCCGACGGGTCGCCGGGCAGGTTCTCGAACCGCACCGTCTCGGTCGGGCCGGGGGTGATCAGGAGCTCGCCCTTGAGGTCGACCGACAGGTGGGTCCCGACGATCGTGCTGACGGACTCCTTCACCTCGCCGTTGACGACGAGGTCGAAGACGGCCGGGATCGGCGGGCGCTCGGCCAGCGCGACGATCTGGAGGTCGACGTCGAACTCGAGCTCGGTCGCGTCCGTGTGGAGGGACAGCCGCACGCCGGCGGGCATCCGCTCCACGAGCGCCAGCATCGGCTCGAAGCACTGGGCCCGCGCCCACGCGGGCAGCCGGTGGACGACCAGGCCGTCCGCGGTGCTCTCGAGCTCGCTGGCTCCGACGACGGGAAGGGCCTCAAGGGAGATGGTCTGCACGGCTCCATCTCATCGGACCCGGCGCCGCGCTGTCGATGTGGGCGGCACCTGATGCAGGGCGCAACCTTCGTGCCGGGCGCCAAGCAAACCGGCACACTCTTCGCGTGCTCTCTCCCAGCGAGCTCGACGTCCCCACCGAGCCACCTTCCGACAGCCCCCCGGCGACGGGTCCTGGATGCTGCTGTGCGCCGCCGGTGCCTACACCGACATCGCCGAGGGACTCACTGCCTGGCACTGGTTCCTTCTGCTGGCCGTGACCGTGTTCGTCGTGAACGGCGCGCTGGAGCTGCGGCGTCGGTACCTGGCTACGCGTCCTCGATGAGGATCGTTCGCGCCCACTCCGGCGCAGGTCCGGGCACTCCCCCGCCCTCCTTGAGGATCCCGACCACCACCTTCGCCCGCGGCGCCTTCCTCGGCCACGGCGTGTGGCCGTCGGTGAGCACGACGACGAGCGACGGGCGCGGCCGCAGCCGCATCGCGGCCTCGAGACCCGCGCCCATGTCCGTACCTCCCCCGCCGGCGAGCGTGACCTGACGGGCGCTGGTCACCGTGCTGACCGCGTGCACCTGGGTGTCGACCGCGAGCACGCGCAGCTGTGCTGAGCGCAGGCCTGCTCGGGTCAGGAGGGCTTCGACCTCAGCGAGGGCGCGCGCCAGGAGGTCGTCGTGCATGGAGCCGCTGGTGTCGCAGACGACGGCGACGAGCGGGAGCGGCCGGTGCAGCGACGGCAGGATCACGGGGTGCGCTGCGGCGCCTCGGCGTGACGGCTTGCGGTAGGTGTAGTCGACGTTGCCGCTGACGGAGGCGACGGCGTGCCGGATCTCGGCGGCCAGCGCCCGTCGCCAGTCGACCCGGGAGGTGCGGAGCGCGTCGGCCCAGCGGAGCAGTCCCTCGGGGACGCTGCCCGGATCGCGCTCGGCCGCTTCCTGCACGTCGGCGGCGGTCCGGTTCTGCAACAACTCCTGCTGGTGCCTGCTGAGCCCGGGATCGCCTTCCCAGTCACGGCTCTCGCCGTCGCATCCGGACCCGCAGTCCCACCTCCGTCCCTGCGCGGTCTCCGGTGCCCCGTAGTAGGCCTCCGCGAGCCCGTTGTCGGCACAGCCGAGGTCAGCCGGCCGGTCCGGAGCGCTGCGCGGCACGGCGTCGACGACGCGCAGGTCGTCGTTGATCTCGGCGTCGCCGCAGCGGTTCCACCAGCCCTTGTGCTCGACACCGATCGCGGCGGCACGCTCCGCGTGGTCGCGCAGGGCGTGGCTGACCAGGTGCAGCATCAGCCGGCCCGTCTCGACGGCATCGATCTCGCCGAGGACGGCCGGGTCGGCGGTGATGGTCCAGCCCTGGTCGATCGAGATCGTGCCGGTGTCCTCGACCGCCCTGACCCGCGCAGCGAACACGGCATGGGCGAGGTAGGGCATCCGTGCCGTCGCCCATACCCGCGCGGCGGCGACCTTGTGCTGGTCGAGCGTCACGCCAGCAGCTGCGCGTCCCGCAGCAGCGGCGCGAAGGCCGCGACCTCGGGCGGGACAGGAGCACCTGCGGGTCGGCACTTGGCGAGGGTGCGTGCCGCGGTGGCGGCGGCATCCGGCGCCTTGTCGCTGACCGAGCCGAAGACCTTCCACGCGGCTGCCCAGCGCTCCGGGGTCGGGCGGGCCGAGACCACCGCGGCGATCGAGGTGAGTGCTGCGAAGGCGCGGTCTCCCCGGTCGGGAAGACGGAAGCTCGACGGGTCGGCCAGCACTGCCTCGGGGTCCGGCAGGTCGGCCTCCTCGAGCCACGTCAAGAACTCGACACCCGGTCCGTTGCCGACCGCACCTCGCACCAGCTGCGAAGCGACCAGCTCGTCGACCCCGGCCGCCCTCGCGGCCGCGAGCAGGCGCGCGGCCATGTCCCAGCTGCGCGGGCTCGGCCAGGCGCGCCCGCTGCTCGACGCGTCGTCGGGCACAGCGAGCGCCAGCATCGGCCGGACGCTGACGAAGCCGGCGACCCACGACCGCGCGATCGGGACGAGCTCCTCCCAGCCCTCCGGCAGCACCGGCACCGGCGGAGTGCCCCAGCCGCCCGCAAAGCCCTCCGCCATCCGGCGCGCGTCGCTCGGCCAGTCGAGGTGGCAGAAGCGGTTGGCCAGTGGCGCCGACAGGTCCCAGCCGTCGGCGGCCTGGTCCGGCGGGTTGGCCGCGGCGACGACAGCGACGGTCTCGGGGAGTACGAGGTCGCCGACCGTGCGCTCGAGGACCACGCGCAGCAGGGCCGCCTGCACCGACGGCGGCGCGGTACTGATCTCGTCGAAGAACGCGATGCCGACCTCGGCCTCGGCCAGCCGCTTCGCCCAGCGCGGCGGGGCGAGGAGGACCTCGGCGTCGGACCCGCTCCCTTGCACGACAGGAAGGCCGGCGAAGTCGGAGGGCTCGCGGATCGAGCGATGACCGTCTCGCAGTGCCAGCCGGCGGCCTTCGCGAGGGCCTGCACCACGGAGGTCTTACCGGTGCCGGGTGCGCCCCACAGCAGGACGGGGACGCGCGCGGCCGTGGCGAGGGAGAGCGCCTCGACCACGATCTGCTGGGAATCCATGTCCGCAGTCTGTCGCGATTCGTGCGAGTCTGCGCCTGTGCTCGCCCAGCACCCCGACCCGGAGACCGCACTGCGCATCGCGTGCGAGCGGATGCTGCTGTCCAACATCGGCCCGAACCGCGGCTCCCAGCCCGCCGAGAGCGCTGGTGAGCTCGCCTCCGCCCTCGTGCTGCTCGCCGGCCTCGCTGAGGACGCCGCCGAGCAGGCCGTGGCCGACTACTCCACGGCCCTGTCCCTGCGCGGCGTCGGGACGCCGCTGCACTTCCGGGCCCTCCAGCGCCAGCACGCGCAGCAGCAGGGATCTGCGGCCCCGCCCCTGTTCCTGCCCACCGTGTGCGTCGTGGACCGTCGGGTGCAGATCGGCGAGGACCTGACGCACGTGTCCACCGTCACCTTCGGGCCGGCCAGCGTGGAGATCGTCGTCGGCTACGACCGCGAGCCCGCGACCTTCACCCGGCGGCACGCCGCGCTGATGAGCGGCGCCCAACCCGGTCAGGCTCATGACCTGACCGTCAAGGACGACCGGGGCGTCACCGGTTCCGCGCACTTCAGCGGCGTCGGGGGCGGCACCGAGTGGCACGGCCGGTGGACCACCCAGGGGCCGCTGTCCCCGACCACGGCATGGCTGGACATCGAGGGGACGCGTGTCGAGCTGGAGCACGCGATGGCGTCGTGCGAGGTCCGGGTCGAGGAGCGCGTCGGTGGGCCGCTGGTCCACGAGTTCCTCTGGGACCGGCTCGCGGCCTCCCACCACCACCAGCCGGAGGGACATGCGGTCCTCGAGCTGCTCGCCGACGTGGGCCTGCTCACAGAGGACGACGCCTCGTTCCTCGACGCCTACGCCCGGGTCGTCGCGGCAATGGGGCACGGGCGGGGGCCGACGAAGGTGAAGAACGCGGCGGTGCCCGCCCCGTGGCGCTCCCTGCTCGCCCGCCGCAACACGAGCGGTCGGGTGCTCTTCGTGCCGATGGCGGCGATGACCCCCGTCTTCGACGGTTTCCAGCTCGTCGTCAGCAACCTGCGCGGCCTGCACGACGGCTTCGAGATCGACGCCGCCGTGCGCGGACCGCACGGCGGCGTCGCGCGCAGCAACCCGTTCGAGGACGACGGCTGCACGAACCCGCTGACCTGGTGGGCGGACGACGACCGCGGCAACAGCTACCTCGGTGCCTGGAACGGGCGCGGCATGGGTCCCGACAGCGCCGACGGCCAGATCAGGTTCCTCCCGGGACTCGACAGGCGGGCCACCGTGGTGCGGCTGACCCCGCAGTCGCTGAAGGAGCGAGCTGTCGTCGAGGTGCCGCTGCCGTGACCGACATCCTCGGGTTGCTGCCACGGGCGATCCACGACATCCGCTGCGGCGACGAGTCGCACCAGCTCGCCTGGAGCCATGGCGCGATCACCACTCTCGACCACGCCGACCCCGACGGCGAGCGCACCCTGGCCGCCCTTGGCGGGCAGCGCAGCCGGTGCATCGACGTGCTCGACGCGTGGCAGCGCCAGCGGCACAGCCTCAGGGTGTTGGCGATCGCTCCGCGGAGCCCGGCGGACTTCCTGGTGGGCGACGACCTGGCTCCGGTGCCGCAGTCCGGCGCCCGACCGGGACGCCTGTCGTCGAGCGCCGGGACCCGGTGGAGCACCGGCCTTCTGAGCCGGGTGTTCTCGACCAGCAGCGCCTACTCCTCCAGCGTCGCTTTCGGCTGGGCCTCCACCAGCGGCGGCACGCAGCCGCCGCCGGAGCTGGCCGGAAGCCGGGACGACATCGACCTCATGATGCTGCTCGGACTCGGCAGCGGCCTGCCGCACCGCCTCGTCGCCGAGGTGCTGTGCCACTGGGCCGATCGGGTCGAGGAGCTCCCGGAGTCGGCGCCCGAGCTGCCTGCCCTCACCGCGGCGCTCTACGGGCGAGCCACCGCGGCCGTGCGGCCGTGGATGGGCGACCACAGGCGCCCCGTCGAGGTGACCCGGGTCCCCTCCGGCCAGGTGCCGCGGATGACGGCCGACCGGGACGGTGTCGTGCTGGAAGTGCCGTTCCGCTGGCTGACGCATGTGTGGGTCATGGGTCTCGCCACGACGGCGGGACGCCTCGCCCTCGATGCGACCTTCGACGACGGGGCCGTGACGCTGCAGACGGTCGGGCCCGAGGGTGGCGAGTCGACGCCCATGACCGTCCAGCTGCCCTGACCTCGTTACCGGAAGGCTCGACGCGGGAGGCCGGGTTCACGGTAGAACGGGTCTAACTCCGCGTGATCGCACCATCACGTTAAGAATCATGACTTGTGGGTGACTGACAGCTCGCTGTAGACCCGTGGGACGCGTCCTGCTCTCTGGGCGCGCATCCCCCCCGAGAGGACTCGCATGAAGAACCTCAAGGCACGCGGGTGGAGCACGATGCTGGTCACCACCGGCGTCGTGCTCTCGCTCGCCGCTCCGACACAGGCAGCACCTGCGTCAGCCGCGAGCAGCCACAGCAAGGCCAGCAAGGGCACGGTCACGAGCGACACGCGAGAGGTCCCGGTCGACAAGCAGTACGCCCTGGACTCGTCCGTGAAGAAGCGGCCCGCCTCCCTCAGGTCATCCGCCGTCGCCCCAGGCGTCACCCCGGCCGTCGGCACGGTGCGCAGCTGGATCGGGCTCGACGACTTCAACGGCAAGCTCAACAAGGAGGACTACACGCTGCGCGGAGTCGGCAGCAAGATCGAGGTCTGGGTCGCGAACGACATCTCGTTCCCTGCCGGTGACTGCCGCAGTGCGACGCCCGGAACGACTCAGATCACCGACGCGCAGGTGAACGACCTCGTCACGCAGTTCGACACCAACATGTACCCGAGGAGTCAGCCGCGTTCAGCACGCCGCCGGATCGAGACGGGACGAACGCCGCCGTCGCCGGCGACTTCACCGGCGACGGGGACAAGATCGTGACCCTCGTCGACAACGTGCGGGACGACAACTACTACGACTTCCCCGCGAACCCGACGTACATCGCCGGATTCTTCAGCTCCCAGTTCAACGAGCTGCTGGACCGCAACGTGATGACGATCGACGCGTTCGACTGGCTGCACCGCACCGGCGCCGACCCGGCGAACCAGCCGACCGACGACCTGTGCACGAGCCGTCCGGGTCGGGCTCGCCTCTACGAGGGGACGTTCGCCCACGAGTACCAGCACCTGCTGCAGTACTACCAGGACCCGGCCGAGGTGGACTTCATCAACGAGGGGCTCTCGGACTTCGCGATCTCGCTCGTCGGCTACGGCAAGCCCAGCGCGCACATCGACCAGAAGGGCCAGGACAGCCACATCTCCTGCTTCCAGGGCTTCGGGACGCACAAGACCGCGTACAACACCAACCCACGTGCGTGCGGCGGCCCGCAGAACTCCCTGACGCTCTGGGGTGACGAGGGCGACGGCAACGAGATCCTGGCGGACTACGGCAACGCGTGGTCGTTCCAGCTGTTCCTCTACGACCGCTACGGTCAGGCCTTCACCTCCGCCCTTCACCGCGACGGTGAGGCACAGGGCCTCGCAGGTGTGCAGGCACAGCTCGACGTGTTCGCGAAGGGCACGAAGGTCGCGGACGTGCTGCACGACTTCCAGACGATGAACCTGGTCGACCGCT
>JAODNF010000107.1 GCA_025464915.1 Frankiales bacterium
TCCGCCGCCAGGTGCGGGTGGTCGTCCGGCGCGCCAGCCGGCCGAGCAGCAGCGACGTGCCGAGCACGGGAAGGAGCAGCGCGAGCAGGCGCAGCAGGGCGGCCCCGACGCCCAGCAGGTCGGCGTCCTCGGCCGCGTGGCCGAGCCGGGCGCCCTGGGCATGGCCGCTGACCCATGCGGTGGCCACCAGTCGCGGGAGGACGAGGACGGCGGTGAGGAGCAAGGAGGCCAGCACAGGAACGACGAGAGCCACCCATCCGGTGACGATCCACCGAGCCCGCCGCGTCAGCGGAGAGGGCTCGCCCCAGTGCCAGGGGAGCACCCGGCGCACCGTGGGGCCGAGGTGCGCGAACAGGTCGGGGACCCCGGTCCAGTCGGCGAGGATGTGGTAGCCATCGGCGCGGAGCACCGGCGTCAGCTGGTGCAGCATCTGGAGCAGCTGGGTCGCCACCCCGAGCAGCAGAGCGTCCTCGCCGGTGGCGAGCCACAGCCCGGTGACGACCACGGACACCAGAGCGTTGAAGTAGAGACCGCCGAGGTCGACGCGCAGCCGCCCGCGACGGTCCAGGCGGTAGGCGTCGTCGACGTTCGTGTAGAAGGCCGGCCACACCAGGTAGATGCCGGCGCCCATGGCGCCCGGTCGGGCGCCGCCGTAGCGGCACGCGGCAGCGTGGCCGAGCTCGTGGAACCCAGCCGAGAGCACGGCGAGCAAGAACACGCCCAGCAGCAGCCCCGGGGTCTGGAACGCCCGGTGCGTTGCCGAGGCCAGGCCCTTCTCGACGAGGACGAACCAGCAGACGGCCACGAAGGCGGCGAGCACCGGCCAGAGCACGAGCGGGTGGAACAGCGCTGCGAAGGGCGCCGTCAGGCGGCGTGTCGAACGCGGATCGGACACCACCAGCTTCCAGCGCAGGGCGAGCAGGGGGTTGCTGGTCGGCGCAGCGGCGACGTCGCAGCCCTCGAGCAGTCCGAGGTCCTGCAGCTTGCCGGCCAGCACCGTCACGTCGTCGGCGCTGACGGCGCGCTCGACCTCACGGGAGACTGCGGACGCCACGTCGGGAAGAGGCCGGCCGTCGAGGTGCTCGAGGACGGCGTAGAGCAGCGGCGTCAGCTGGACGGTCTGCCCGTCAGGGCGACGCGCGAGGCAGACGCCGCCGTCGTACCCGGCACCGCCGAGCGCGCCGAGGAGCTCGAGCCCCTCGGCGCGCTGCGGCGTACCGGTCCCGGTGGGTGCGGTCACGGCTTACGGCTGGCCGACCGGGGGGCCCTGCGCGATGCTGGAGTCCTGCGTGGCGGTCGCGTCGGCGGTGACGCCGTCGAGGTCCTGGTTGATGATCGCGGTCTGCGGCGCGTAGGCCGTGGCGTGCGAGTCGATCGATCCGACGTTCGCGGACACAGCGGCGTCGATCGGCGCCGCGACGTTGGCGTTGGCCGCGACGGCACCGTCGATCGGCGCGGCGATGTGCGCGTTGGCGTTCACGTCGACGTTCACGTCGAGCAGGTTGCCGCCGGAGGTCAGGTCGCCGACGCTCGTGGAGGTGCCGGGGTCGGCAGGGGTGTCGACCGGCGCGGCCGCGCCCTGCGACAGGTCGGACGTCTGAGGCGCGTTCGCCGTCGCCGCTCCGGCGACGTGCTGGTCGATCAGCGTCTGCTGCGGGGCGGCGGCGGTGGCGTCCGAGCCGACCGACAGCACGTTGGCCGACGCGGCGGCATCGATCGGTGCCGCGACGTTGAGGTTCGCGGCGACGGCCAGGTCGACGGGAGCGGCGAGGTCCAGGCCGAGGTCGATGTTGGCGTTGAGGTCCAGCAGGGACATGACCTCCTTCTGCGGGAGCGGGGTGCCGGTCTCTGCCGCCAGGTCCGCGTCGGTGAGCGGTTTCGCCATGAGAGCCTCCGGGTGTCGGGTTCGGATGCCCTCACGCTTCCCGCTCGCCGAGCGTCCTAAGAGCCAGTACTCCCTGTCCACCGCGCCACGAGCCGCGGGGTCGACCGCAGGATGGCGCCCTGGGGCTCGGTCGTCTCCACCACCGAGATGCCCGGCAGCCGCTCGAGAAGCACCGAGAGGGCGGCCGCCAGCTGCGATCGCGCGAGGTTCCAGCCCGGGCAGAACTTCGGTCCCACACCGAACGACAGCACCTCGGCCCCGTCGCGGTGAGGGTCGAACCGGTCGGGCTCGGGGAAGACGTCGGGGTCGCGGTTGCCCGCGGCCAGCGCAGCCAGGAGCAGGGTCCCTGCTCCGACCTCGGTGTTCCCGACCCGGGAGTCCTGGGTCGCCAGCCGCGGCAGCACCGCGACCGGCGGCTCGAGCCGCAGCGACTCGGCGACGAGCAGGGGGACGGGCACGTCGTGCAGTGCCGGATCCGGCAGGACCAGCCGCAGCAGGTTGCTCATCGCGTCGGACGTCGTCGTCGCGCCCACGGCGTACAGCAGCCGCACGTGCGAGAGGACCTGAGCGTCGTCCATGCCGGCAGTGATCAGGCGCGAGAGCACGTCGTCCCGGGGCTCCCGGCGTCGCTCGTCCATGACCGGCCGGACCACGGCGTCGATGGTGTCGACCGCACGTCGAGCACCGGCCGGGTCGGCGACGTGCGCCAGCAGCGCACGGGTCACGGCCCGCTGCTTGTCCTCGCTCCCGATCGGCAGCCCCAGCTTGCGGCTGATGGCCCAGAAGGGCAGCACGTTGGCGAGCTCCGCGACGAGGTCCGCCTCGCCACGACCGGCGAAGCGGTCGACGACCTCATGAGCGAGCGGGACCAGCTGCTCGTCGACGAAGCGGCTGACCGGCCGCGAGCGGAACGCGGGCATGGCCTGCTGCCGGGTGTTCACGTGCTGGTCGCCGTCCATGCTGATGAACGTCGGCCCGATCGCCGGCTCGACCTGGAACTGGTAGATCGTGCCGCCGGGGAAGGTGACCTCGTCGATCATGAAGCCCTTGAGGTCGGCGTAGGTCGTCACGAGCCGGGCGGGCTGCCCGAGCAGCGTGGCCTCGGCGAGCCCTCCGGACAGCCGGGCGGCGCGCAGGAAGTCGTGCAGCTCGTCACCCGGTAGCGCCGCCTCGACGAGGTCCAGGACCTGCGCGCGGCTCATTCCTGGGGCCGCAGGACGATGGCGCGGCTGTCGACCAGCGCGGCCGTCCGGTGCGGCGTGCCGAGGTGGTAGCCGGGATCGGTGAGCAAGGCACTGAAGGCCTGCTCGTCGACGTGCCGGACGATCAGCACGAGGTCCCACTGCTCGTCGGCAGGGCCCAGCAGCCACGGCCCGCCGGCGCCGCGGTACAGGACGGTCCCGCCCGCCTCTCGCACCGCCGGGAGCACCGAGGCGAGGTAGCGGTCATAGGCGTCAGCACCGCTGATCGCCGCGCCAGGCGCGAGCTCCGGCGCACTGCTGTAGTCCGCGATCTCCTTGAACCGCAGCATGTTCAGCAGGTCGTGGGCCACCTAGCTCTGGCTCCACCGCTTCTCGGCGCGCACCTTGAGGGCTTGCGCGAGGGCGTTGAAGCCCTCGGTCACCCACTGCCCCTGCAGGTCGTAGGCGAGCTGGGCGTACTCGCCGTTGAACACGTCGACGGTGCAGTAGGACGAGCGGCCGCCGCCGAGGTCCTCGATCCACTGGTCGCGCACCGCGTGCACGCCAGGGATGGAGTCCCCCGTGTTGTACTGCAGGTGGAAGGGCTCCTCGATGGCGCTGATCCACTCCTGGGTGAGCAGGTCGCCCTCATGGTCGGGGTGCGGCGTGTGCAGCACGATCGGCTCCCCGAGCGTGAAGGCGCCGTCGACGGCGACGCAGAAGGGGTTCCACTCGGGGTACGTCGCGAAGTCGGCGATGACGTCCCAGACCACCTGCGGCGGCGCGTCGATCTCGACGACGTCCGACGCGCAGGTGGTGTCGTTGACCTCAGCGCGCGTCATGCGGGCATGTACTCCCCGCCGTTGACGTCGAGGATCGCGCCGGTGACCTCGGACGTGTAGTCGGACAGGAGCACGAGGATCGCACCCGCGCACTTCTCGTCGGTGGGGATGCGGCCCAGCGGGTTGCGCGAGGCGATGTCGTCGTAGACGTCCTGCTCGCTGACCTTGCGGTTCTCGGACTCCATCTGGAGGTAGAAGCGCACGCCCGGTCCGTCGAGCCAGCCCATGACGGCCTGGTTGACGCGGATGTTGTGCTCGCCCATCTCGAGCGCCATGAACTGCGTCGCGCAGGTCATCGCGGCCTTGGCGATGGCGTACCCGCCCTCGCCCTTCATCGGCTTGCGGGTCGTCATCGTGCCGACGTTGACGATGCTGCCGTGCCCGGCGGCGATCATGTGCGGCTTGGCGAGCCGGGCCATCTGCAGGGCGCCGAAGACGATCACATCGAAGCTGCGGCGCAGCGCCTTGTCCGGGGTCTCGAGCAGGTCGTGGAAGCCGGGGTGCGCGTAGGCGGAGTTGACCAGACCGGTGATCGTGCCGAAGGTCTCGACCGCCGCGTCGATGACCGCGGCGCAGTCCTCCTCCTTGCGGACGTCGCAGGCGACGGCGACGGCCTTGCCCTCGTTCTCCTTGACGATCTGCTCGGTCACGCCGGTGGAACGCGCCGCGAGGACGACGTTCGCGCCCTCGTCGATGCAGCGCTGGGCGAGCTTGGCGCCCATGCCGGCGCCGACTCCGGTGATGACGATGACCTCGTCCTTCAGGATCACAGGTAAGCCCTCTCGTAGAACGCGAAGTCGCTGGCGAGCTGCTCGGCCGAGAGCCCGAAGTCCGCTGCGGTGTAGGTGTGGGTGCCGTGCTTCTCCTGGCGGTTGATCTCCAGGTAGTCGTTGAACGCGCTGAGGTCGGCGTCCGTGACCGGCAGCCCGAGCTGCTCCATCACGGACGTGACGGTCTCGAGGGGCTCGGCGACGGTCATCTTGAAGGGCACGTCGATGAAGCGCTCGGGACGGCGCTGCCGGACCTCGTCGAACTGCTTCAGCGACTCCTGGAACCGCTCGCTCCAGTACTGGCCGATCTTCACCGGGTCGCCCTCGCTGGAGTACTGCGCCGTCATCGACGACACCATCGACGCGTAGGACGGCACGGCACTCGTGGGGGAGCGGTGGGTCATCACGATCTTGCAGTCGGGGAACTCGTCGAGGGTCGTGTCGACGGCGGTCAGGTGGTGCGGGGACTTCAGCACCCACTTGCGACCGGCGCGCTCCGGGTCCTGCCACTGCAGCACCTGCAGCCACTCGCGGAGCTCGGAGTACGCCCGCGACTGGTCGTACCCGCGAAGCCACACGCCGTAGGTCGGGACCCAGTAGAACGAGTCGTAGGACATCGCCGTGAAGGTGCGGTCGAGCAGCAGGATGTCCTCCTCCGGCCCGTCCCAGACGACGGTGTGGATGTCGCCGAACTCCGGCGACAGCTCCATGAACACCTCCATCATCTTCTTGGCCTTGCCCTTGCGGATCTCGGCCGCCGGGCTCTCGCCCGGGAAGGGGAGCGGGTAGCTGCACTCCCATGACAGGGTGCTCGTGAGCCGCGGGCTGGCGCTCATGAGCCGGTGCAGCAGGGTGCTGCCGGTGCGTGGGAGGCCGAGGATCTCGGCGGCCACCTCGACCTGGACGTCCTTGATCTCCGGGTTGTCCGCCTGCAGCTTGCGCAGCCGGAGCCGGTCGACGAGGAGCGCCGTCAGCCGGCGCTCGGTCATCTGGTGGCCGATCTCCGACAGCTGCGCCTCCTCGTTCAGCGCCTTGACCAGGACGCCGAGCGGCTCGAGGAACCACTCGTCACCGAACTGGTCGGTGCCGGCCTTCGCGACGGCGTTCGCGCGCAGGGTGTCGACGTTGAGCACTAGAGCTTCACGACCTTCGTCGTCGGGAGCGGGTGGTCGTCGGTGCCGACCCAGCGCAGCAGGGCGGTGCCGGTCCGGTGGCCCGTGGTGTCGATCCAGTTGCCGTAGCCGGGGTCCTTCCCCGAGACGACGAGCACCAGGCTGCCGTCGTCCTCGAGCTTCGCCGTGTGCTTGTTGACGGTGATGGACTTGTTCCAGTCCATCGACTCCATCCACCAGTTGTCGAGCTGGAAGTTCCAGTACGGCGCCTCGGGGACCCGGGTCTCGATGACCCACGCCTCGTCGGGCTGCAGGTCGAAGTAGCCGTGCAGGTAGAAGATCTCCGGGTCGCCACCGGCCCGCTGGAACATCTCCTGGCCCCAGTCGGGCAGCTCGTTAGGCCTCGTCATGAACAGCTCGGTCCAGGCGACGAACGTGGCCGCGGTGCCGTGCACGCCGAGCGCTGTGCGCTGCAGCGAGCGGACCAGGTGCTCGGCCGTCAGGGGCGCGGTGTCGGGCGTCGGCTCGAGGCGCTCGATGCTCCACGTGCCGGGGACCTCGGTGGTGCGGTCCAGGTAGGACTCCCGGAGCACGATCATCGTCGAGTCGACGGCGAGCGGCAGCCAGTTCGTGGCACTGGCGGGCTGTTCCGCCGACACGATGATCTCGACGGTCCCGTCGGCGTCGACGTGCAGGTCGTCGTTCCTCAGCTCACCCGTGGACGCCATGGTGCCGTCCTTGGCGTACCGGTTGGCCTTGGAGCCGAACGAGGCGTAGGCGATGGTGCCGCGGCTGCCGGTGATGCGGTAGCTGTTGGTCCCCTTCACCGGCGCCGAGTGGTAGACGTTGTCCGGGTTGTCGGCGCCGATCTTGACCAGGTCCAGGCCCTGCCAGCGCGGCCGGTCCGGGTCGGAGTTCTCGATGGTCGCGTACAGGCTGTTGCGGAGCAGGCGTGTGAGGTACCGGTAGCCCTCGGCCCGGTCCAGCACGGTGTCGGGGCCCTTCAGGACGACCTCGCCGGCCGCCTCGAGGGCGCGGCAGAAGTCCTTCCAGGCCTGGCCCGTGGTGACGGCCTCGTCGGCCGGACCGCTGGCGGACATGCGCTACCTCCTGGTGCAAGAGTTAGAACACGTTCTACCAGAGCGGAGCGGGTGGGTCGAGGCCCTGCTGGAGGTCGCCGGACGGGACGGCTACGCGGGTGCCTTCATCGTGGCCATCATCCGATCGAGCTCCCAGAAGGCGCGGAGGCTGAGCAGCTTGCCCGTGGCGTCCACCCGGTAGGCGAACACGCCCTCACACGTGGTCGTGGCCCCGCCCTCGATGGTGATGGTGATGTCGGCGACGTTGGCGCACTCGTTGCCGCAGGCGAACGAGTCCTTGAGGTCGAAGACGATGCTGTTGGGAGCCATGTTGCCGTCCCAGAAAGCGGCCCGGCCGTCCGGTCCGTGGTGGCCCAGGCCGGTCGGGTCGAAGAAAGACGTCCCGATCGGGTCCTCGACCCAGCCGTCCTCCGCCCAGAGGTCGAGCCAGGAGTCGCGGTCCTTGCTCATCACGCAGCTCATGGACCGCATCGCCATGGTGCGGGCGGGGTGGTCGCTGAAGCCCTTGAACATCTGGGCGACGTCGTCGCGGATCTCTGCCACGGAAGGTTCCTTCACTGAACTGAAACGTGTTCTCAACGCGGAGGACGACCCTAGAGGGCTTCCTCGAGTTCCGCCAGGGTGGGGGCGTCGCCCTGCCAGGTGATGCCCGGCTCGTCGTACTCGCCGGTCAGCGCATGGGCGATGGTCGTGTAGACGTTGCGGGAGGCGAGCAGCCCGAGGTGGGTGCCGCGGATCTCGATGTTGCGGGCACCGTCCTCGAGGCAGGCCTGCCATCGGACGACCTCGTCGTGGCGGGTGAACAGGGCGATGAGCGGCGGCAGGTCGGGCGTGAGCTCCTTGCGGAAGAAGCGGCCGTACGTGCACGCGCAGGCGGTCGTGAGGCAGCCCATGTTGAGGAGGACAGGGTCCTTCTGCAGCCGGCTGCGTGCGATGTCGGCGGCCTTGGCCAGGGTGAGGTTGGTGACGGCGAACGGCTCGTGGATCGGGCTCGCGAGGCAGACGACGCGCTCGACCAGGTCGGGTCGAGCCGTCATGAGGGCGCGGGACAGCAGACCCCCGCGGCTGTGGCCCAGCAGGGTCACCTTCGCGTCGTTGCTCTCGGCCACCTCCTCGAGCCGGGGCAGGATCTTGGACATCGTGCGGTCGGAGCAGTCGACGTGCAGCGAGATCTGCGAGCTGTAGGCCTGGTAGCCGATGCGACGCAGCCACTGGAGCATCACGGGCATCAGCCAGTCACCTGCGGCGGCCGGCGGCAGCAGCAGCACCGGGCGACCGTCGCCGTGCGGGATCCCCTTGCCGGCAAGGACGTCCGAGCGCAGGAAGCGCGTCATCGCGACCGGACCGCGGACTCGGAGCGCGGCCGATCCGAGCTGCTTCACCGCGAGGGGCAGGTCGCTCATGATCGTCAAACTAGACGGTCACCGGACGGCGAGCAGCATCTCCTCGACAGTGGCGGGGAACTCCGCCGCCAGGTCGTCGACGTCCGGCAGGTTGTCGCTGCAGGCGATGATGCCGAAGCCCACGCGGTCGCCGTAGGACACGACCGTGATGTTCAGCCCAGGTCCCTCCATCACGGGACCAAGGGGGTAGATCCCCTCCACCTTCACACCTGCCATGTAGATCTGGAAGGGCGGTCCGGCAACGTTCGAGAGCACCAGGTTGTGCACGACCGGGTGCAGGTCGGCGAAGCGCAGCATCGAGTAGAGCCGGGCCAGCGCGGCGGTGGTGTTCGGCGGTGCGACCTCGCTGACCCGCGCGACGAGGTCGGGGCCCATCGCCTTCTGATCGCCCTTGGCCACGATGTTGGCGCGGTGCACGACCTTCAGCCGCTCGACTGGGTCGGCAACGTCCGTGCCGAGGCTCGTGAACATCGCGCTGGTGCGGTTGGCCGCGACGTCGGTCTCGTCCCCGCGGGTGCTCACCGGGATCACCGCGATGAGGCTGGAGTCGGGCAGCTCGTCGCGCTTGAGCAGGTAGCTGCGCAGCGCACCACCGGTGATGGCCGTGACGGCGTCGTTGAAGGTGCCGCCGACGGCCGTCTTGATGGCCTTCACGTCGGCGAGCGCGACGTCGATGTAGGCGACGGTGCGGCCCGGGGTGATCGCGCCGTTGAAGGGGGCGCGGGGAGCGGTCAGCGGCATCGCCCCTCCGGACGTGTCCTCCTCGCCGACCCGACGCCCGACGATGCCCGTGACGGCCTTGACCGCGGAGACCCCGACCCTGGCCGTGTGCCAGGGGCGGGTCGCGAGACCGGTCACGGTGTGGACCGCCACGTCCAGGAAGGAGGGCTCGGGCTTCTGCAGGGCCCGGGCCTCCTCCTTCGCGCCGAGGAGCTCGGCCTCGGTGCGGCCCTCGGGGCCGAGGTCGAACAGGGCACTGAGGATCCGGGCAGCCCCCACGCCGTCGACGGCGCAGTGGTGGATCTTGAAGACGATCGCTGCTCGGCTGTCGGCCATGTCCTCGACGACCAGGCACTCCCACAGCGGCCGGCTGCGGTCGAGCTGGATGCTGGCGAACGCGGCGACCTCGTGCGCCAGCTCCACCATGGTCCCGGCACCAGGGCACTTGACCCTGCTCACGTGCTCGCGGACGTCGGTCTCGGGGACGTCGACCCAGACCGGGTGGTGCAGCCGCAGCATGCCCAGGGCCAGCTTCTGCCGGAAGGGCCGCAACAGGTCGAGGCGGCGCTGCAGCACGTCGATCATGTCGTCGGCCGACCAGCCGGGCGAGCCGCTGGTGTCGACGACGAGGGTGCCGAGGACGTGCATGTGCGTCGCGGGCGTCTCGAAGTAGAGGAAGCTCGCGTCGGCACCGCTCATCTCGTGCACGTCCGCAACAGTAGGGACACAGAGGGGCATGCGTCTGCACTTCGGGCACACTGGATCTGTGCTCCTCGTGCTCGCGTGTGTCGGTCTGGTCGCCGTTGCGAACGGCCTGCGCCCGTTGCGCTGGACCCCCCTCGTCGTACCTTCCTTCTTCGCCGCGTGGCTGACGGTCGAGCTCGCGCCTCAGCTGCTGGTCCTGACCGCAGTCGTGACGCTCGTCCTCGCGCTGACGGTCGGGGTCTCCTGGCTCGGTCTGGTCGTCACCGCGCTGGTGGCGGCGGGGCTGGCCGTGATGGTGCGCATGAGCGAGGCTGCGGCCGACGCCGCGGACGAGGCGCTGGCCGGCTGGCCCGAACCGGTCGACCCCGCCGACCCACGGGCGAGCGGGCTGCGTCGCTTCTTCCGCCCGATGTCCTTCAAGCACCCGGACGTCGTGCGCACGGTCGACGTGGCCTACGGCGACCTGCCTCGGCACAAGCTCGACGTCTACCAGCCGCGCGAGGCCGTCACAGGTGCACCGACACTGCTGCAGGTCCACGGCGGGGCGTGGGTCATCGGCGACAAGAAGGAGCAGGGCCGGCCGCTCATGAACCACCTGACCGCCCGTGGCTGGGTCTGCTTTGCCCCGAACTACCGGCTGTCGCCCAAGGCCACCTGGCCCGACCACCTCGT
>JAODNF010000077.1 GCA_025464915.1 Frankiales bacterium
CACTCGGCGTGGCCGGGTCAGCTCCTGCTGGCCTTTGTGAGCCTGCTGCTCGTCGGTCGGGCGCTCTTCCCCTCCCGACCACTGGCCGCACCGCGTTCCCTCGTCACAGGAGACAAGAGCTGATGGACTTCACCCTTCCCGAGAGCGCTCAGGCCGTCCGCGAGGGCGTGGCCAAGGTCGCGGCGAAGTACGACCACGCCTACTGGTCGCGCTGCGACGAGGAGAAGCGGTTCCCGCGCGAGGTCTGGGACGACCTGGCCGCGGGTGGTTGGATCGGGCTGTCAGTCCCGGTCGAGCACGGCGGTGGTGGGCAGGGGATGCTCGAGCTGGCCGTCGCCTGCGAGACGCTCAGCGAGTCCGGCGGGACCGCCGGCACCTTCCTCTACATCCTCACGCCGGGCTTCGGCGCCATGACCCTTGCCCGCCACGGCACCGCCGAGCAGCAGCGCGCGATCCTGCCGGGCATCGCAACCGGCCAGACCAAGTTCTGCCTCGCGATGACCGAGCCCGATGCCGGGTCGAACGCCCTCGAGATCACCACGTCGTCCCGGCGCGAAGGGGACGACTTCGTCATCACGGGCCAGAAGACCTGGATCAGCAGCGTCGACGAGGCGGACTGGATGATCGCGGTCACCCGCTCGATCCCGGTCGCGTCGGCGACCCCGCGCACGCAGGGCTTCACGCTGCTGCTGGTGGACGTCAAGGAGGCCGTTGCGGCCGGAACCCTCTCCTACCGGCCGATCTCGAAGCTCGGCGGCAACGTCGTGACGGCGAACTCGGTGTTCTTCGACGACGTCCGGGTGCCTGCCCACAACGTGGTGGGTCAGGTCGACGAGGGCTTCCGGGTGCTGTGGGACGTGCTCAACCCGGAGCGGATCCTGGCTGCTGCCGGCGGAGTCGGTCATGCCGAGGCGGCGCTGAAGGTCGCCTGCGACTACGCCCGGTCGCGCGAGGTCTTCGGTCGCCCGATCGGGGCCAACCAGGCGATCCAGTTCCCGCTGGCCCAGGTCAAGGCGAAGACCGAGCTGGCACGGCTGATGACCTACAAGGCCGCCTGGCTGTTCGACCAGGGACTGCCCTGCGGCAACGAGACCAACATCGCCAAGCTGACCGCTGCCCAGGCCGCGTGGGAGGCCAGCGACCAGGCGTTCCAGGTGTTCGGTGGCAACGCCTACTCCAAGGAGTACCCCGTGGAGCGGCTCTTCCGTGATGCGCGCATCGGCAAGAACATCCCGGTCGCCGAGCAGCTCGTGCTCGCCCACATCGGCACCCAGCAGCTCGGCCTTCCCCGCTCCTACTGACCTCGCGTCCTCACACCTGGTCCTTGGTCAGGCTCAGGAAGAAGGAGGCAACGTCAGACGAGGGGGATGCCCTTGCGGTGCCGGCGGCGCATGTCCCACAGCAGCCAGTTGAAGGGGAACAGCCGCAACGGCTCGGGCAGGTGCCGGTCCAGCCAGCCGATCCGGGCCAGCCGCTTGCCGAACTCCACCTCGCGGGCGTCGTCCCACTCCAGCCCGAGCTGGTCGCGGAACAGCGGGGGGAGGAACCCGGCCGTCATCAGCTCGGTCTTGCGGGCGAGCAGCCGGCCGACCCACGGCGGCGCGTTCTCGTAGCGGATGAGCGACAGCAGGTACTCGCGCACGCTGTCGTCGACGTGGACCCGGGAGAGCGACTCCTCCCAGTAGTCGTCGAAGGCGGCGCGGTCGGGAGGCCACATGTCGGGGCGCACCTGCAGGGAGGTGCCGAAGCGGGCGCAGTGCGCGTAGAGGGCGTCAGCGGTCTCGTCGTCGAGCGGGCCGTGCAGCCGCTCGTTGATGTCGACGGTGCCGTAGTAGAGGCAGGCCGCGACCCACAGCTGCAGGTGCGGGTCCATCGCGCGGTACTGCACGGGGGAGCCGGGCTCGGAGACGACCTGTGCGTGCTGGCCGTTGACCGCCTTGCGGAAGACCTGCCGGTCGCGCTCGGTGCCGAGCATCGACACCGCGAGGAAGGTGAAGGTCGTACGGGCCCGCTTCACCGGGTGCTTCATCGCGCTGCCGGAGTGGACCTTGCTGTCCTTGACGCCGTACCCGACCTCGGGCCAGCTCAGCTGCATGACGACGTTCGAGACGCCGGCCGCGTTGGCTCCGAGGCCTGAGATGTGACGACGGATGTCGAAGTCCATGCGACCAGGTTAGCCCGTTGTTGGCAGTCTGCCAACAACGGGCAGGACATCCTTGGCGATGGCGCGCAGGGCCGTCGTCAGCAGCAGGTGCACGTCCTCACGGGTCAGCGCACCGGTCCGCACCCACTCCTTGACCGCGGCCTTGGCGAGCCCTCCGTAGGCCCGCACCGCGCCGCGCATCGACGGGTCGTCCTGGTCGGCTCCGAGCACCTCCAGCACGCGGCGGGCTGCGAGGTCGTCGGCGGCCTCGAGGATGGCCTCGACCTCCGGGTCGGCACCCGGCCCCTCCGCGCCGACGAGGGCGAGGAAGGCCTCTCCCTGCGCGCCGACCACGTCGAGGTACCAGCTGACCCCCAGGTCGACGCGGGCTCTCAGTGATCCGGTCACGAGCTCAGCCGTCACGTCCGGAACGGCGGTCATCCGCCGGACGACCTCGACGTAGAGCTCCCGCTTCGTCCCGAAGTAGTGGTTGAGCAAGCCGCGCGCCACCCCTGCCCCGGAGGCGATGTCCGTGGTGGACACCTGGGCGTAGGGCCGCGCGCCGAAGAGCCGGTGCGCGCTGGCGAGGATCTCCTCGCGGCGGGCATCCGGTGTGAGTCGACGACCAGGTTCGGTGGTCACGACCGCACGGTACGGCCCTACTCGGCGCAGCCGCGCCACCCGCCGTGCTCGAAGCCCGCCTTGGTGCAGTAGCGGGCGCTCGGGTAGTAGGCGCCCATCACCTTCACCGGGTCGTCGCCCTTGCTGACGGACTGCACGGCGTGGGGGAACGTGGCCACCATGTTGCGGTAGATGACCGTCGCGCTGTCGTCCGCGACGCCCCACGGGATCCACGTGACGCCCTTCGAGGCCACGGCGTTCGCCGGCCGCTGCGAGGGGTCGGAGATGACGATCGTGTAGTAGCCCTTGCGGTCGAGCGCCGTCTCGTGGTCGGACGTGCAGCTGTTCACGCGGGTGCTGTTGCTGTTCTGGCAGAACGACCAGTACCGCACCTGGTCCGTGGGGCTCGGCTGGATGCCACGGCTGGTGTCGGGGTAGCGCATCGCCTTGGCGTGGATGACCACGAGCGGGCCGTAGATCCGCTTGATGCCGGCGGTGAGGTAGGCGTTCTGCTGGTTGCCGAAGAAGCCGGCCGCGTCGTTGCCGAACGCCTTCCCCCACGCGATCACGCCAGGGCCGACCGGCTCCTCCACGGGTCGACTCGACCCGTTCAGCGCGGTCGTGCCCGCTCCGCCCGTGCTCGGCAGGTCGGTGCTGCACGCCCCGCCAGTCGTGAGCACCTGTCCGGTCGTCGTCTGCGTGGTCACGGTGGGGAGCGGCACGCCCCCCTGGGGTGAGGTGGGGTCGACCGGTGTGTACACCCGCAGCATGAGCAGGCCACCGGGGTTCTTGACGTCGCCCAGCTTCATGTTCCCGGCGTAGATCGTGTTCGGCGCGGGCGTGGCCGGCTCTGCCTCGAAGCGCACGTGCACCGTGTACGACTGCTTGTGCGCTGTGCGGGAGCCGCCGGCGTACGGGTTGCTGCTGCCCTTGTCCGGGGCGATCTTGACGTCGTAGGTCGAGTCGATCGGGACGCCGCTCGGCTGGTAGACGTTGAACGAGAAGTACCGCGCTCGCGGGTAGGTGCCGTGCACGACGAGCTCGGTGCCCGGGACGGCGGCATACGGGTGCGACCAGTACGTGGCGTTGGTGTCCGGGTAAGCCACGTTCACGGTGTCCGGCTCGGTCTTCGCGGCCCACCCGCAGGTGGGGTCGGCCCCGGCCTGCGAGACGGGTACGAGGACGGCGACCGCGATCGCGGCGGCGCCGAGCAGGCGGATGGTGCGCACGTTCGTGCTCCAGACCTAGACGAGTATTCCGATTTGCTTACTTGGACATACAACCCGGATCTCCTGCTCGTCGTGGGGTGCGGTGGAATGACCTGCGTCACTCATCAACACGATCGGAGCAGTCCTGTGAGCGAGGTCCTCGTCGAGCGCCGTGGCGGCGTCCAGGTCATCACCCTCAACCGCCCGGAGGCGAAGAACGCTCTCGACGCCGCCACCGCGATCCAGGTCAGGGCGGCAGTCGACGAGCTCGAGAGCGACCCGGACCTGCGGGTCGGCGTGCTCACAGGTGCCGGTGGCACGTTCTCGGCCGGCATGGACCTCAAGGCGTTCATGCGGGGCGAGACGCCCATCGTCGGTGACGGCGGCCTGTGCGGCATCACCGTGACCCCGCCTCGCAAGCCGCTCATCGGTGCGGTCGAGGGCTGGGCCCTCGCCGGCGGCTTCGAGCTGCTCCTCGCCTGCGACATGATCGTCGCTTCCGAGACCGCGCGCTTCGGTGTCCCGGAGGTCAAGCGCGCGCTCGTCGCCGGCGGCGGCGCTGCGTTCCTGCTGACCCGGCGGGTCCCGCAGAACATCGCCCTCGAGCTGCTCCTGACCGGCGAGCCCATCTCGGCCGCACGGGCCGCCGAGATCGGGCTGGTCAACAAGCTCGCCGCCGAGGGCACGGCCCTCGACGTCGCGGTCGCCATGGCCGAGGGCATCGCCGCCAACGGGCCGCTCGCCGTGGCGGTCACCAAGCAGATCGCGCGCAGCACCTTCGACTGGACGCTGGCCGACGGCTGGAAGCAGCAGGGCGAGCTGATGGCTCCCGTGTTCGTGTCCGAGGACGCGATGGAGGGCGCGACCGCGTTCGCCGAGAAGCGCGCCCCGGTGTGGAAGGGCAAGTGACCCGGGTCGCCCTCGTCACCGGCGGCAGCCGGGGGATCGGTCGCGCGGTCTCGCTGCGGCTGGCGACGGACGGGTTCGCCGTCGCGGTCAACTACCGCAAGGACTCCGACGCCGCAGCTGCCGTCGTCGACGAGATCCGGCACAAGGGCGGTACCGCGTCGGCGTACCAGGCCTCTGTGGCCGAGGCTGACGACCGCACCCGCCTCGCCTCCGAGGTGCTCGCCGACTACGGGGTCGTCGACACGCTCGTCAGCAACGCCGGCATCGCGTCGCGAGGGCAGCTCGTCGCCGACACCTCGCTCGCCGAGCTGGAGCGGGTCATGGCGACCCACGTGACCGGCGCCTTCCACCTGGCCCAGCTGCTGCTGCCGGGGATGCGCACCGCGCCCCGCGGCGACATCGTCCTCGTCAGCAGCGTCGCTGCGACCTCACCGATGCCGGGCGGCGCGCCCTACATGATGGCCAAGGTTGCCCTCGAGGCCCTCGGCCGGACGCTCGCACTCGAAGAGCTGAAGCACGGCGTGCACACCAACATCGTGGCGCCGGGGCTCGTCGCCACCGACATGGGCGACCGGCTCGCGGCCGCCGTCGCGGGCGTCTCCGAGAGCGCCGACCTCGACGCGCAGGCCCCGTACGGGCATGTCTGCCGGCCGTCCGCGGTGGCGGACGTCGTGGCCTACCTGGTGAGCGACCAGGCGTCCTACCTGAACGGTCAGCGCATCGAGGTCTCAGGCGGAGGGTCGGCCTTCTCATGACGGCACCTGCGGACGTGTCCCTGCTCGTCTTCCGGATCGCGGTGGGCGCAGTGTTCCTCGCCCACGGCTACAACCACATCTGGGGCGGCGGCAAGATCGCCGGCACCGGGCGCTGGTTCGCCTCGCTCGGGATGAAGCCGGGGTGGCTGCACGCCTGGACCGCCTCGCTCACCGAGCTCCTGGCCGGCGTGCTGCTGATCGCCGGCCTTTTCACGCCGCTCGCCGGCGGCATGGTCATCGGCGTCATGCTCGTCGCCTGGATCACCAACCACCGCAAGAACGGCTTCTTCATCTTCCGCCCGGGTGAGGGCTACGAGTACGTCATGACGCTCACCGCTGCCGGCCTGCTCTTCTGCGGAACCGGCGCCGGCCGGCTGTCGCTGGACCACGCGCTCGACCTCGACGACTTCTCCTGGTGGACCGCTGGCGGCTGCGCTGCCCTGGGCATCGGTGGCGCCCTCGGCCTGCTCGCCGTCTTCTGGCGCCCGGAGCCCAAGCCCGCCCCCTGACCCCCGCGGTCCCTGGGACCTGCTGGCAGGACTCGCCGGCGGGTCGGACTCCGATGTCCCTGGGACCGCAGTGGGTGGCGGTCAGCGGAGGACGAGGGTGGCTGCCGAGCGCAGCAGGTCGATGCACGTCTCGGGGGACTGCCGCTCGTGGACGGTCGCGAGCATCTCGGCGAACCACACGTCGATGAGCAGGCCGATGCGGGTGTGGTCCTGCGGCGACGGGCTCTGGAAGCAGCCCAGCAGCATGTCGCCGAGCCTGCCCCGCAGTGCCTCGACCTCCTGCACGGTGTCGGGTCCGGCCGTCAGGACCGCCTGGAGGACGGCGGCCGTGTAGAGCGGCCGGGTCAGGGCAGCCCGCGTCAGCGCCACCAGCAGCCGGCCGGCGAGCTCGGCCGGCGTGCCCTTGCGGACGTCGATCGGACGGGGCGCCCGCACCTCGGCCAGGTTCGCGCCGGCCATGCCGAGCACCAGGTGCGTCTTGGTCGGGAACTCCCGTTAGAGCGTCGCGAGTGCCGAGCCAGACTGCTCCGACACCGCGCGCATGGCCACCGCGTCCCAGCCGCCATCTTCCGCGAGCTGCTGCGCAACGGCGATCGCGCGCTCACGTCGGGTCGGCTCGGACATCGGGCCAGCCTAGAGGCGGGGTACGAGCTCCAGCGTCTCCTTCCAGAGCCGGCCGGCGGTGTCGCGGTCCTCGGCCTCGTTGGAGCCGGGCGTGACCTTGCAGGCGGCGAAGTAGCGGCCGCCCTCGAGGTCGGGCTCGGTCGCGCACATCAGGGTCGTCTGGGCGCCCTCGTCGGCCGTCAGGAGGAACAGCCTCTCGATCGGCGCGAGGCGACGGCGTACCGCGCTGAGGAGCTTCTTCTCCTCGAGTCCCTTGGTCGCGATGCCGGTGTAGACCGAACCGGGGTGGAGCGCGTACGAGCGGACGCCGGCCGCGCGGTGGTGGTCCTGCAGCTCATGGGTCGCGTGGACCATGGCGAGCTTGGACTGGCCGTAGGCGTTCCAGGACGAGTACGTCGGGGCGGGGTTGAACATGTGCTCGTTGCGCCCGCGCGTGTGCAGCTTGGACACGACGTTCACGATGCGTGCCTCTCCGGTGACCTCGGCCGTCCTCAGCAAGGCGGGCAGCAGCAGGTGGGTGAGCTGCATGGTGCCGAGGTAGTTGGTGCGCCAATGGATCTCGTGGCCGTCGGCGGTGAGGTGCGGCTCCTTCCACGAGCCGGCGAGGTCGAGGTGGACCCCCGCGTTGTTCACCAGCACGTCGAGCCGGTCGTGGTTGCCGGTGAACCAGTCGACGAACGCGCGAACGGATTCCCCGCTGGTCAGGTCGAGCGGGTGCGACCCGCCTGAGCGCGTCGTGGTGACGACATCGGCGCCCCAGTCGGCCAGCGTCCGAGCCGTCGCGTCACCCAGCGAGCCGGCTGTGGTGCCGGTGACCAGCACCGTCTTCCCGGTCAGGTCGACGCGCGGCGCGCGGGGCGCGTGGACGAGCTTGTCGTGGAGCCAGGGCATGGCGAGGAAGGTAGGCCCTCGGATGTCACCCGGACGAGTGACGCCTCCTCGGGAGCGAGCCCCTACCTTGTTCGCGTCGGCCCCTTCCGCCCATGCCCCCTGGCGGCGGTGGGGGCCGTTTATCGTTCCGCGGGTGATGACACCCCCCGGTGACAGGGCCCCGCAGGTCGATCCCTCCGCGTGGATCGCTCCTGACGCGCGCCTGGTCGGCGACGTCACGGTCGGGCCGGAGGCGAGCGTCTGGTACGCGACGGTCGTCCGTGGCGACGGCGACGCGATCCGCATCGGCGCGCGGTCGAACATCCAGGACGGCTGCGTCCTTCACACCGACCCGGGCCTGGTGCTCGACGTCGGCGCGGGCGTCAGCGTCGGCCACCGGGCGGTGCTGCACGGCTGCGTCATCGAGGACGACTGCCTCGTCGGGATGGGCTCCATCGTCATGAACGGCGCCCGGATCGGTGCCGGCTCGCTCGTCGCTGCCGGGGCGCTCGTCACCGAGGGCACGCAGGTGCCGCCCCGGTCGCTCGTCGTGGGCTCCCCGGCCAAGGTGCGGCGCGAGCTGAGCGATGACGAGCTCGTCATGGTCCGCTACAACGCGACCCACTACGTCGGGCTGGCCGCTGTGCACCGGCAGGAGTTCGTGCGGGATTAGCGAAACGTTCACGCAACCAGGTCGTTGGAGGATGCGTGTCCCGTTCACTCGTCGCAGTCGGTGCTGCCTTCGGCCTGCTCGTCGGCGGTGTCGCGCTGTCTGCGCACCACGAGTCCCCGGTCGCGTCCCGCGCACCCGTGACAGCTCCGACGCCGCGCTTCCTCACGCTGACCGGCGGCGATCCCGCGACGCAGGAGCAGGCCGAGGCGCAGGAGACGGCCAGTGGGCCCACGCGGCCGCTGACCGCGTACGACGCCTGCCAGCACCGCGCGGGCGTCGTCGCGAGCCTTCCCAACGGCTGGTGCCTGAGTCCGGCAGGGCGGGCCGTCGACGTGCTGCGCTTCCCCCTCGGCGTCCTGCCGACCTCGGGGGGCAAGGTCGTGGTGACGTCGGACAACGGCGGCGTGCAGGGGCTCACCGTCGTCGACCAGGCGACGCTCGCGACCAGCCAGACGACCGCCGGCAACGTCTTCGTCGGCCTCGCCGAGACGGCCGACCACCGCATCTACGCGTCGGGCGGCAACGCTGACCGAGTCTTCCGCTACCGCGTCGTGGGCAACACGGCCCAGACCCAGGACGTCACCGAGGCGGCGACCGTGCCCGTCGGAGGAGCCGTCAACGGCATCACCTCCCGCGCCGGCATCTCCACCTCGCTGCCCGCTGTGGACGGCATCCGCGTCACGTCGTACCCCGGCGCGCTTCAGCCCTTCGGGTCCTACGTCCTGGCCGCAGGAACGCTGTCGGAGCCGAGCAACGGCGAGTGCCCGGCGAAGCGCCCGGTGTGCGGCCGCGTGAGCGTCATCGACACCCGCACCGACGCTGTCGTCGGTCGCGCCGCTGTCGGTCAGGACCCCTTCGGCATCGCGGTCGACCCGGTGCGCAAGCTCGCCTACGTCGCCAACTGGGCCGACGAGTCGGGCCGCGGCAACGGCATCGGGACCGTCTCCGTCGTCGATCTGCGCAACGCCCTTAAGCCGCGCGAGATCTCCTACATCAGGGTCGGTCACCACCCGGTCGCGGTGCAGCTGTCGAAGGACCGCAAGCGGCTGTTCGTGGCCAACACCAACGACGACAGCATCTCGGTGCTCGACGTCTCCCGAGGCGCGAGGGTCATCGCGACCCAGACGGTGAAGCCCGTCCAGGGCGCCCCCGCCGGCGCCCACCCCGACGCCCTCGCGCTGTCGCCCGACGGCAGGACGCTGTTCGTCGCGCTCGCCGGGGCCAACGCCGTCGAGGTCCTCGACGGCCGCACCGGCGCGCGGGTCGCCGGCCATCCCATGTACATCCCGACCGGCTGGTACCCCTCCGCCCTCGCGGTGACGGGTACGGCGAGCAAGTACCGCCTCTGGATCACGAACGCCAAGGGCACCGGGCCGTCGATGGGCTACAACGCGAGCGTCTTCGCGAACGGCTCGCGGACCCAGGGCACCCTGAACGTCGTCGACCTCCCCGTCCCCGCTCCCACGGCGAACACCTGGACCGCGGCGGTGCGCAGCAACGACAGCCTCGACGACGCAAACGTGAACCCCTGCGCCCAGGGCCGTGGGGTCCGCGTCTCGCAGGTGCTGTGCCCGCCCAAGGGCCAGGCGTCGCCCCTCAAGCACGTGATCTTCGTGGTCACCGAGAACAAGACCTTCGACCAGTACTTCGGCGACCTCCCGACCGGCGACGACGGCTACAACGCCGACCCCAGCTATGCGATCTACGGCCAGGCCGTCACACCGAACCACCACAAGCTCGCGACGCCCTACTCGCTGGGTGACAACTTCTTCTCCGACGCCGAGGTGTCCGTCACGGGCCACTCGTGGACCTCGGGCGCGGTCGCGACCGATCACAACGAGAAGACCTGGCAGGCCGACTACGACGAGGGCATCCGCGGCTCGCACGGCAACGGCGACCCCCTCAAGGGCTCCGTCGGCGGGGCGCCGGGCAAGGCCATCCAGCAGGCCGAGGACGAGCTCAACGACCCCGAGGGCGGGTACCTGTTCGAGGCGTTCAAGCGTGCCGGAGCGACCCCGCCGAGCGACCACCCGGGCAAGCTCTCGATGGCGATCTACGGCGAGTCGACGGCCCGGACCAGCCAGGGGATGGACGCCTTCAAGGCGCCGGGCTGGAAGGACGGGGACATCTCCTACTCCGACACCTGCCGGGTCCTGACGCTGCGCGACGGTGTCGCGCCCGACGGCCCGTCACCCGCGTTCGGCATCGGTTCCGCGCCGGCCGGCATCGCCACCGACGACTGCGACGGCCGCAGGCTCGCGACGCCGTTCACGCTGAAGCACTGGATCGACGTCTACAACAAGACCGGCCGCGACATCATGCCGAGCTTCATCTACATGTCCCTGCCGCAGAACCACACCCTGGCAACGACCGTCGGCAACCCCACGCCGCAGTCGATGGTGGCGGACAACGACTACGCCCTGGGCCTGCTCGTCGAGTCGCTGTCGAAGAGCCCCTTCTGGAGGTCCACCGCCGTCCTGCAGACCGAGGACGACACCCAGGTCGCGGGCGACCACATCTCCGCGCTGCGCGACTACCTCACCGTCGCCTCGCCGTGGTCGCAGCCCGGCCCCAACCACCAGTACGGCTCGATGCCCGCCGCCCTGCGCACCATCGAGCAGGTCTTCGGCGTGCAGCCGATCAGCCTGTTCGACCGCCTCGCGACTCCGATGCACGAGGCGTTCCTGCCCACGCTGTCGTCGAAGCCGAACCTCGCGCCGTACACGGCGGTCAAGGGTGCGGTGCCCTTCAGCCTCAACACCACGTCGTCACCGGGAGCGGCCCTGTCGGGGACGCTGGACCTCTCGACCTACGACCGCGTCGACGAGCGGCTGCTCAACGCGATCCTCTACGCCCAGGCGCGCGGCACCCAGGTCGTCCTGCCGAAGGACTAGCGGGTGGAGCACGGTGGCGCGCGGGATCTTGTGGTGGCTTGCTCGTAC
>JAODNF010000082.1 GCA_025464915.1 Frankiales bacterium
ACGCACCATCGCGTCGGCGCCGAGCGTCGCGGCCGTCGAGGTCGCGACGAGGGAAGCGGCTCTCGCCCTGCTGCGCGGAGAGCGGTGCCACCTGGTCGACGTCGCCTCCCTGCAGAGCGACCGGCTCATCTCCGACTCCGGGGAGTCGGTCGACGAGATCAGCCACACGCTGCTGCAGCGCGCCGTCGAGACCGGCGCCCCCGTGGTCGCAGCCGATGCGGGCGCCGACGAGAGCGAGAGCCTGCTGCTGTCCGGGATCCGCTCGGTGCTCGCGGCGCCGGTGATCGTCCACGGGGAGGTGCGGTCGCTGTTCTACGTCACGCACCGGCAGGTCGGACAGCTGTTCGGCGAGGAGGAGTGCCAGCTGGCCGCGTTCGTGGCCACCCTCGCCGGGGCCGCCTACGAGCACCTGGCCGGCTCGGAGACCCGCTTCCGGTCCCTGGCGCAGAACTCGAGTGACGTCCTCACCCTCGTCGACTCGGAGGGCGTCGTCAGTTACCAGAGCCCCGCGGTGCAGCGCGTCTTCGGCCTCGCCGCCGGCGCCCTGGTCGGCAGCGTCGTCGACGACTGGGTGCATCCCGACGACCTCCCCCGCTTCGCCGCCGCGCTGCACGCTGCCGGCCGCGACGCGGAGGTGCGCCTCGAGTGCCGGTTCAAGCACGCCGACGGTGGCTACCGGTTCGCCGAGACCGCCGTCACCGACCTGCTCCAGGACCCCACGGTCGGGGCGCTCGTGCTCAACACCCGCGACGTCACCGACCGCCACCACCTCGAGGACGAGCTGCGGGAGCGCGCCCTTCACGACGAGCTGACGGGCCTCCCCAACCGCGCGCTGTTCCTCGAGCGGCTCGACCACGCGCTGGACCGTCGGGACCCGGCGCCGCTCGTCGTCTGCTTCCTGGACCTCGACGACTTCAAGGCCGTCAACGACACCCTGGGGCACGGGGCGGGTGACGACCTGCTCACGACCATCGCCGAGCGGCTCAGCTCCTGCCTGCGACCCGGCGACACGGTCGCACGCTTCGGGGGCGACGAGTTCGCCGTGCTGCTCGAGGCCACCGACCTGGCCACCGCGATCGCCGTGGCAGCGCGCATTCTCGACCGGACCGCCGAGGCCGTCGACCTCGACGGCACCCTCGTGACGGCACACACCAGCATCGGTCTCGCGCCGTCCCACGGCGTGAACGGTGACCAGCTGCTGGCGGAGGCCGACGCCGCCATGTACTCCGCGAAGTCCCGAGGCGCGCACCGCTACGAGGTGTTCGACCCGCAGATGCGCGTCGCCACCGAGCAGCGCGCCCGGCTGCGGCACGACCTCGAGCAGGCCGTGGCCGGCAACCAGCTCCGGCTGCACTACCAGCCCATCGTCGACCTCAGGACCGGTCAGCGGCTGGGCGTCGAGGCCCTGGTGCGGTGGCAGCACCCCGAGCGCGGCCTGCTCCCGCCGTCCGAGTTCATCGCGCACGCGGAGGAGAGCGGTCAGATCACGGCGGTGGGGAGCTGGGTGCTGGACACGGCCTGCGACGCTGCGCTCGACCTGGAGCTGGACGCCCACATGAGCGTCAACGTGTCAGCGCGCCAGCTGCAGCAGGTGGGTTTTGTCGACCTGGTCGCCAGGGTGCTGGCCGATCGCGACATCCCCGCCCACCGCCTGGTCCTCGAGATCACCGAGACGGCCGCGGTCGCCGACATCGACAACGCCATCGCGCGCCTCGAGGAGCTCAAGGCGCTCGGTGTGCAGCTCGCCCTCGACGACTTCGGGACCGGCTACTCGCCGCTGTCGTACCTGCGACGGTTCCCCGTCGACTACCTCAAGATCGACAAGTCCTTCGTCGCCGGCGTCGCGGAGAGCGAGGAGGACCGCGCCATCGTCCGCGGCGTCATCGACATGGCGCACGCCCTCGGGCTGCAGGCGATCGCCGAGGGGGTCGAGGACGCCGAGCAGCGGGCCGTCCTCGCCGACCTCGGGTGCGACCTGGGCCAGGGCTACTACTGGATGGCGCCGGTGCCGTTGGCGTCGCTCCCCGGCTGGGCGGTTCCGACACCGAGGGCGGCAGACGACCGCTCGACGCAGCTGGTGCCACCGCGCGAGTAGATCGTCGGCGCACAGCGGTTGCAGTGGATGCAGGCACCAGCTGTCTTCGTGCCCGCCTCCCACTGCGCGATGAGGTTCGGCTCCCGGAGCAGGGCACGGCCCATGGCGACGAACGCGAACCCCTCGTCCAGCGCCTGCTCGGCGGTCTCCAGCCGGTTGATGCCGCCGAGCAGGATCAGCGGGAGGTCGAGCGCGTCGCGGAACTGCCGGGCCAGAGGGAGGAAGAAGGCCTCCTCGAACGGGTACGTCGGCATGATGCGCCTGAGGAAGACCCGCACGAAGGGCGCCATCCACCCCGGCTGCGTCTTCACGAAGTCGTCCAAGGGCACATCGCCGCGGAAGAAGTACATCCCGTTGAGCAGCGAGCTGCCACCGGTCAGCTCGATGGCGTCGAGAGCGCCGTCGGCCTCGATGAGCCGGGCCGCCTCCAGGCTGTCCTCGATCGCCAGCCCCTTCGCGACGCCGTCCACCATGTTGAGCTTGGCGATGACCGCCGCCTCGTCGCCCACCGCGTCCCGGACCGCCTTGAGCACGTCCCGAGGGAAAGCCGACCGGTTGGCGATGCTGCCGCCGTACTCGTCCTTGCGCTTGTTGAGGTTGGGGCTGAGGAAGCTGCTGAGCAGGTAGTTGTGGCCGAGGTGGACCTCGAGGCAGTCGAAGCCGGAGTCGACGAGGACCCTTGCTGCTGAGGCGAAGTCGCGCGTGACGCGGGCGATGTCGGCCTTGGTCGCCGCGGGCACGAGGCCCTTGCCCGGCGCGCTGATGCGCCTCGACGGCGCGAGCGACTTCTGCTTGTTGCTCATCGAGTCAGCGACGAGGCCGGCGTGCCCGAGCTGGGCACTGACCAGCGCGCCCTCGTCGTGCACCGCCTGCGCGAGCCTCTCGAGCCCGGCCCGGGTCTGCTCGCCCACGACCAGGCAGTCCCGGAAGACCCGGCCGTCCGGCGCCACGGCGCAGTAGGCGACGGTGGACATGCCGACCCCACCGGCAGCCTGCTCGCGGTGGAACGCGATCAGCTCGTCGCTCACCGCGCCCCGACGGGTCCGGCCCTCGAACGTGGCGGCCTTGATCGTGCGGTTGCGCAGCGTCCTCGGCCCCAGGGCTGCGGGCTCGAACACCTTCACCCGCGCAGCACGTTCTTGGTGACCTTGCCGGTCGCGTTCTTGGGCAGGGCGCCGACGACCTCGACGTAGCGCGGGACCTTGTAGTTGGCCAGCTTGTCGCGGCTGTAGGCGATGACGTCCTCGGCGGTGAGCGAGGCACCGCTGCGTGGGACGACGAAGGCCTTGCCCACCTCACCCATCCGCTCATCAGGGACCCCGATGACCGCCGCCTCACTGATGCCCTCGTGCCGCACGAGGACCTGCTCGATCTCGGCCGGGTAGGCGTTGAAGCCGCCCACGACGTACATGTCCTTGATGCGGTCGGTGATGCGCAGGTTGCCTGCGCCGTCGAGGATCCCGACGTCACCGGTGTGCAGCCAGCCCTCGGCGTCGATCGCCTCCGCCGTGGCCTCCGGGTCCTCCCAGTAGCCCTGCATGACGTTGTAGCCGCGGACCAGGACCTCGCCCGGCTGGCCCGTCTCCGCCAGGACCCTGACCTCGACGTCGTCGATGGCCCGGCCGCTGGTGAGGCTGATGACCTCGTCCGGGTCGCCCTGCCGGCAGGCGGTCGCCATGCCGGTGCACTCGGTCAGGCCGTAGGCCGTGATCACCTCCTCGAAGCCGAGCTCCTCCCGCATCCGGCGGATCAGCTCGGTCGGCACGGCGGCGGCACCCGTGACGGCGAGCCGGATGGGGGGCAGCTTCTCGGCGCTCTCGAGCAGCGAGCTGTAGAGGGTCGGCGGTCCGGGGATGACGTCGATGCGCTCGTCCCGCACCACGCGCACCGCCTCGTCGGCGTCGAAGACCTTGAGAGGCACGGCCGTGGCGCGCCGCAGCAGGCAGGCGAGCAGGCCGGCCTTGTAGCCGAAGGTGTGGAAGAAGGGCGCGACGATCAGCATCCGCTCGCCGTCGCGGAAGCCGGTGGTCTCGCACCAGCTGCGGAAGACCCGGATGCTCTGGCCGTGCGTCGTGATGGCGCCCTTGGGCCGGCCCGTCGTGCCGCTGGTGAAGATGAGGTCGCTCGGGTCGTCCTCGCCGACGGCGGCCGCAGCCTTCTCGACGACGTCGAGGTCCACCTCGGAGGCGCGACGCAGGAAGCCGGTGAGGTCGGAGGTGCGGAGCACCGTGAGGTCCGGGTCCCCCAGCGCTGCAAGGGGATCCACCCCAAGCAGCCCGCCGACGAACACGTCGTCGACGATCAGTGTGGAGGCCTGCGTCTTGTCGAGGAGGTAGCGCGCCTCCTCCCCCTTGAAGCGGGTGTTGATCGGCACGACGATGGCCCCGATGCCGGTCAGGCCCAGCATGGCTACGACCCAGTCGAGGGTGTTGGGAACCCAGAGGGCCACCCGGTCCCCCGGCCCGATGCCGCCGGCCAGGGCAGCCCTGCTGAAGGTCTGCGCGCGGTCCAGCAGCTGGGCGTAGGTCAGCCGGGCCTCCGGCGTCACGACGGCTTCGCGGTCCGGGACCTCCGCTGCGGCTGCCCGCAACACGGCGGGGATCGTGTTCATGTCCACCCTTCCAAGCGCTTGCTAGGGAGGCTACGATCGCCGCTCGTCACCGGTCAACGAGAGGAGCGCGTCATGGCGACCCCTGTCGACCGGCGTGACGTCATCCTCGAGCGGGCCGCCGACCTGTTCGCGAAGCAGGGCGTGGCTGCCACGACGGTCCGGGAGATCGCCGAGGCGGTCGGCATCCTCTCCGGGTCGCTCTACCACCACTTCGCGTCGAAGGACGAGATCGTCGACGCGATCGTGACGTCCTTCATGGAGGACCTGGTCACGCGCTACGACGCCGTGCTCGCCTCCGAGAGCGACCCGCACGCCCAGCTCGTCGGCCTCGTGCGGGCCTCGATCGCGACGAGCGCCGAGCACCCGCACGCGACCGAGATCTACCAGAACGACGCCCGCTACCTGCAGGCCGACGACGGGTCGGCCGCCGTGGTGAAGGGCGCCCGGACGGTGCGGTCCGCCTGGATCCAGGTGCTCGAGGGCGGCGCTGCCGCCGGCGTCTTCCGCGACGACGTGCCGGTCAAGGTCGTCTACCCGCTGCTGCGCGACGGCCTGTGGCTGACCGCCCGCTGGTTCGTGCCCACCCGGACCTACGGCTACGACGAGCTCGCTGCCGACTACGTCAAGGTCTTCGTCGACGGCATCGCCCGCTGACCCTCCCGAGCGCGAATGGCTGGTGTGACGTAGCCATACCAAGCGCTTGCTTGGTAGGTTTCGCTCGTGGATCTGAGGGAGACCGAGGCGGAGCAGCAGTTCCGCGCCGAGGCACGCGACTGGCTCGAGGAGCACGTCCCGCACGGGTTGCCGAGCGGTGACACGAAGGAGGGCTTCGCCCTCCACCTCGAGTGGGAGAAGGCCCTGTTCGATGCTCGGTACGCCGTGGTCAGCTGGCCGGAGCAGTACGGCGGCCGCGGCGCGAGCGTGTGGGAGTGGATCGCCTTCGAGGAGGAGTACTACCGCGCGGGCGGTCCTCAGCGAGTGACGCAGAACGGCATCTTCCTGCTCGCGCCGACCATCTTCGAGTTCGGCAGCCAGGAGCAGCAGGACACCCTGCTGCCGCGGATGGCGAGCGCCCAGGACCTGTGGTGCCAGGGCTGGTCCGAGCCCGGCAGCGGGTCCGATCTCGCTTCGCTGAAGAGCCGCGCCGACAAGGTGGACGGCGGCTGGAAGCTGAGCGGCCAGAAGACCTGGACGACGCGTGGCGCGTTCTGCACGCACCTGTTCGGGCTGTTCCGCACCGACCCCGAGTCCGAGCGGCACCACGGCCTCACCTACTTCCTGCTCCCCCTCGACACCCCCGGCGTCACGGTTCGCGGCTTTGCCCGGCTCGACGGCGACGAGGGCTTCGCGGAGGTCTTCCTCGACGACGCGTTCGTGCCGGACAGCGCGGTCCTCGGTGAGGTCGGCAAGGGCTGGTCGGTCGCCATGGCGACCACCGGCTCGGAGCGGGGGCTCACCCTGCGCTCACCCGGCCGCTACACCGCGACCGTCGACCGGCTGCTCGAGGTGGCGGCTGACCGCGACCCCGACGACAGCGAGGTTCAGCGCCTCGCCCAAGCCTGGATGGACGCCGAGGCCTACCGGCTGTTCACGCTGCAGCAGGTCACCAACGAGAGGGCCGGTCGGGGACGGGCCGGCGAGTCGAGCCTGAACAAGCTGTTCTGGTCCGAGCTCGACATCCGGCTGCACGAGCTCGCCCTCGACCTGCTCGGTCCGGATGCCGAGCTCGAGGGGCCGTGGAGCAAGGGCTTCCAGTTCAGCCTGTCCGGCCCGATCTACGCCGGCACCAACGAGGTCCAGCGCAACATCGTGTCCGAGCGCCTGCTCGGCCTGCCCCGGAAGTAGTCGCGTGTACTTCGGACTTCCCGACGACGCCGTCGCCCTCAAGGAGGGCCTGCGCGACGTGCTCGCGACGGCCTGCACCCCGACGACCATCCGGGCTGCCTGGGACGGTGACCCGTGCGAGCAGCTCTGGAAGATGCTCGGCGAGTTCGGCGTCCCCGGTCTCCTCGTGTCCGAGGAGAACGGCGGTCTCGGGCTCGACGAGCTCGGCTTCGTCGCGGCTCTCGAGGAGCTGGGGTACGCCGGGGTGCCTGGGCCTGTCGTCGAGACCCTGATCTCGCTGGCGATCGCCCCGCTCCCGATGGACGGCTCGGCCCGCGTCGCCGTGCAGGCGCTCAACGGACCGACGCCGCACGCTGCGGTGAGCACGCACGTGCTCGACCTGTCCGGCACGCTGTACGAGCTGACGAACGGCGCCGATGAGGTCACGGAGACGGTCGACCGCTCGCGGCAGCTGGCCACCTTCGAGGGCGAGCCGCTCGACATCGACCTGTCTGACGACGACGTCGCACTGTTCGAGCGGCGCGGAGCCCTCGGCACGGCTGCGCTGCTCCTCGGCCTGGCCCGGCGCCAGCTCGACCTGACCGTCGACTACGTGAGGACCCGGAAGCAGTTCGGCGTGCAGATCGGCTCGTTCCAGGCCATCAAGCACCCGCTCGCCGACGCGGTCGTCGGGACCGAGTTCGCCTGGCCGGTCGTCCTTCGCGCCGCGCAGGCGATCATCGACCGAGACGACGAGGCGGACCTCTACGTCAGCATGGCCAAGGCGCTCGCCAGCGATGCCGCCTACCGGATGTCGCGCGTGTGCCTGCAGGCGCACGGCGCCATGGGCTACACCGTGGAGTACGACCTGCACCTGTTCGCGAAGCGCACCTGGGCGTTGAGCAAGGACTGGGGCACGGCATCCGACCACCGCGAGCTCGTCGCCGAGCACCTCGGAATCAGGAGTGATGTATGAGCGCGTCATGGGATGACTTCCACGCGATCACGACCATCAAGTACAAGTACGGCACCGCGCTCGACACCAAGGACTTCGTCGCCATGACGGACCTGATGGTCGAGGACGTGACAGTGTCCTACGGCGGCGGCGCGGTGAGCTTGCAGGGCCGGGAGGTCGTGCGCGACTGGATGGCGAACGCGATGGGCCCCAAGACCATGCTGAGCAACCACTTCTTCAGCCACCCGGTGATCGACGTCGACGGCGACACCGCCACGGGCGCCTGGGAGCTGATGGACATCGTCATCCTCGAGGACGTGAAGATGGTCATCCGCGGGGCCTCGATCTACGCCGACGAGTACGTCCGGGTCGACGGCGTCTGGAAGATCAAGCACACCGGCTACAAGCGGCTCTGGGAGGAGATCGGCCCGCGCGGCGACTTCAAGACGACCGCCGCCTGGTTCAACACGGACGGGCGCAGCTCGCTTGTCTGACTTCGTCCGGGTCGAGAAGCCTCGTCCGCACGTCGCCCTCGTCACCCTCAACCGACCCGAGCGGATGAACGCCATGGCGTTCGACGTGATGGTGCCTTTCCGCGAGGAGCTCGAGCGGGTCGCAGGTGACAACGAGGTCCGGGCGGTCGTCGTGACGGGAGAGGGACGCGGCTTCTGCTCCGGCGCGGATCTCGTCAGCGCCGGGTCCCCGCCGGGCATCGCCGGACTGCAGATCCCCTCGATCGCGCGCCGCTCGATGAAGCTGCTCGAGGACGTGGTCACCACGATGCGGCTGATGCACCAGCCGGTCATCGGCGCGATCAACGGTGCGAGCATCGGTGGCGGCTTCTGCCTCGCCCTCGCGTGCGACGTCCGGGTCGGCTCGACGGAGGCCTACTTCCGCGCGGCCGGCATCAACAACGGACTCACCGCCTCGGAGCTCGGCCTGTCCTGGCTGCTGCCCCGCGCCATCGGCATGAGCCGCGCCGCCGAGATCATGCTGACCGGGCGGGACGTCGACGCGGTCGAGGCCGAGCGCATCGGGCTGGTGAGCAGCGTCGTCGCGCCCGGGGACCTGCTCGAGACCTGCTACGCCATGGCAGCCCGGATCGTGGAGTACAGCCAGGTCGGGGTGCAGCTCACCAAGCAGACGCTGCGGTCCGGTCAGGAGTCCGGGTTCCACGCGCACATGGAGCACGAGGGCCTCGGCCAGCTGTACGTGCGGCTGCTGACGAAGAACTTCGACGAGGCGATCCTCGCCCGCAAGGAGAAGCGCCCACCGGAGTTCACCGACACGTGAGGGGCTACGCCGACCTGCTGCTCGCCCGCGCCGACGACGACCACCTCGGGCTGGTCTTCGAGGGGCGGAGCTGGACCTGGGCCGAGGTCGTGCAGGAGTGCGCGAACCGCACGCCACTCGTCCGGCCCGGCACGCACGTCGGCCTGCTGCTCGACAACCTCCCCGACTACCTGTTCTGGCTCGGTGCCTGCGCGCTGCAGGGTGCGGCGCTCGTCGGCATCAACCCCACCCGGCGCGGCGCGCAGCTCGAGGCGGACGTCGCGCACACCGACATCGACCTGCTCGTCACCGAGGCCAAGCACCGGGACGACGTGGCCGCCTTCGACCACGTGCTCGTGGAGGAGCTCACGGTCTCCGAGGACGTACCCCTCAGGGTCGACCCGTCCGTCGACGAGGCGACAACCCTGCTGCTGCTCTTCACCTCGGGCTCGACGGGCGCGCCCAAGGCCGTCATCTGCAGCACCGGCCGCTACGCACGGCTGGCGGGCAACGCCCAGGCGCTGTTCGGCCTCACCAAGGACGACGTGCTCTACCAGTCGATGCCGATGTTCCACGGCAACGCCCTCATGACCAGCGTCGCCTCCGCGAGCCAGCTCGGCGCCACGCTCGTGCTCCGGCGCCGCTTCAGCGCCGGCGGCTTCCTCGACGACGTCCGCGAGCACGGCTGCACGTTCTTCAACTACGTCGGACGCTCCCTGGCCTACGTCCTGGCGACACCGCCGACGGACCACGACCTCGACAACCGGCTGCGGCTCGGCTTCGGCACGGAGGCCTCCTCGCGCGACATGGACGCCTTCCAGGCTCGCTTCGGCTGCCCGCTGATGGAGAACTACGGGTCCAGCGAGGGAGCGATCTCGATCCGGCGCACACCGGACACTCCTCGTGGTGCGCTCGGCATCCCGCCCGAGGGCATGCCTGTTGCCATCCTCGACGAGGACGGCAACGAGTGCCCCCGGGCGCGCTTCGACGAGCACGGCGCCCTCGTCAACGGCGACGAGGCCATCGGGGAGATCGTCGGGACCCAGGCCGCCGCGTCCTTCGAGGGCTACTACAACAACGCCGAGGCGGAGACCCTGCGCGTCATCGGGGCCTCCTACCGCACCGGTGATCTCGGGTACCGCGACGAGGACGGCTGGTTCTGGTTCGCCGGCCGGGGCGCCGACTGGCTGCGCGTCGACAGCGAGAACTTCGCGGCCGCCCCGATCGAGACGATCCTGTCCCGGTGGGACCCGGTCGTCATGGTCGCGGTCTACCCCGTGCCGGACGCGCAGACCGGTGACCAGGTGATGGCGGCCCTCGAGCTCTCCGGGCCGTTCGACGCCGACGGGTTCGCCGCCTTCCTGGCAGACCAGCAGGACCTCGGTACGAAGTGGGCTCCCCGCTACGTCCGCGTGGTCGAAGCGATGCCGCTCACGGGCCGTAACAAGGTCGACAAGAACTCGATCCGCCGCGAGCAGTGGACCACGGGCGACG
>JAODNF010000296.1 GCA_025464915.1 Frankiales bacterium
CGCCGGGGCGGGAACCGCTGCGCCGAGCAGCCGCGAGCCGTGACCGCCCTCGGCCAGGGCCGCGGCGAGCGCCCGGAGGGGCAGCTCGTGCAGGTCGTCCGGGGCGCAGGCCAGCAGCACCGGTCGGGGCGCCTGCTCGGACCGAGGAGCGTGCCGGTGCAGCGCTGCTGTGACCGCCTGGGCGAGCAGGTGCTCCACGTCCACGCCCTCCCCTGTCGTCTGCCAGCGGACCCCGGCACCGACCAGGACGGGGACGAGGACGCGCTCCCAGGTCGCCACGACGCCGTCCGACGCCAGCAGCCGCTCGACGGTCGACAGCACCGCGTCGACGTCGAGGGCGAACGCCGCCCTCGACAGGCCCCGGACAACATCGTCACGGCGCCCGACAGCTGTGACGACGCGCCCCGGCGGTCGCAGCTCGACGTCACTGGTGAGCGCCTGCCTGGCTGCGTCCCCCGGGCTGACGCCCTGGACGACCAGCCGGCGCATGACCTCCAGGCGTGCCACGTCGTCCGGCGCGTACCGGCGGTGGGTGCCGGTCGCGTGCACCGTCGGACCGAGCCCGTAGCGGCGGTCCCAGGTGCGCAGCGTGGCGGGCGCCACCCCGAGCCGGTGCGCGACCGCGGACACCGACAGTCCGGGACCCGTCCGCGCGTCGCTCACCCACGAAGGATGGGTGCGGGCAAGAAGGACCACAAATCAAGGTTGAACAACTTATGAAGCGGTACTAACGTTGCAGCACCACTCCACCTGACCCTGGCGAGGACCGATGACCGACTACAACCGCCTTCCCGGGCCCGCGCTCGACCGCTGGGACTGGCAGGAGCAGGGAGCCTGCGTCACGACCGACACCGAGCTGTTCTTCCACCCGGACAACGAGCGCGGACCCCGACGCGAGGCGCGTGAGGCCGAGGCGAAGGCCGTCTGCGCCCGGTGCCCGGTGCTCGCGCAGTGCCGCGCGTACGCCTTGGCGACGCGCGAGCCGTTCGGTGTGTGGGGCGGGCTGTCCGAGCCCGAGCGCGAGGCGATCGTCGCCCGCCAGCTGATGCGCGCGAGCTGAGCCGATCGAAGCATCCGCCTGCCCTCAACCCGCCTGCTCGGCGGGACGAGACATAACGGGTGAACCGGTACGCTGACGTGGCTTGCGTCACCGATGCGACGTCAGCGTCGTTAGAGGGTCTGACACCCCCCGGTCACAGCAACCCAGGAGCTTCCGCGGTGCCCCAGCCCCACGCCGGCCCCCTTCGCCGCACTGCCGCGGCGCTCGCCTGCCTCGCCGCGGTCGCGGCCTGCCAGAGCGGCAAGCCCGTGCACCAGGCCACGTCCGTCGCGGTCGCGGACCCCGCTGTGGCGGCGCCCCTCACCGCCGCTTCGCCCGCAGCCCTCCCGGCGCTCGCCGGGCCTCGGCTGCGCCCGGACGTCCTCGTCACCGTCAGCAAGCCGCTGACGGCGAAGGAGGTCCACGACGTCGCGATCCTCGCCCCCGGCGCGGTCGTCTTCGCCACCGGTGCTGTCCGCGTCAACGGCAAGGCCATCCACGTCGCCAGCATCTCCCCCGCGACGTTCCGCCGGTTCGCCGCCAAGGGCACTGCCGAGTCGACGCCGGTCTGGCAGGCGGTCGCCGACGGCGGCGTCATCGCGTCCCACGCCGCCGCGAAGTCGCTGCACCTCGCCCTCGGCAAGGACGTCCGCGTCGGGGGCAAGCAGTGGCTGACGCTGCGCCTCGGCGCCCTCGCCACGACCGGCATCCCCGACACCGACCTCGTCGTCGACTCGGCGACCGGTGCCAAGCTCGGGCTCAAGGGAGCCACCGCCCTGCTGCTCAACGCCGGCAAGGCCGATCCGGTGTCCCTCGCCTCCCGGGTCCGCAAGGTCGCCGGCGGCGCCGCGCACGTCGACCTGCTGACCCAGCCGGCCGCCAACCCGGTCGCGTTCCTCACCGGAAGCCGGGCTGCGAAGGCGTTCGGCGCCTTCTCCTACACCTACTTCCCGGACGGCACGATCCAGCCCGACACCGCCTGGGTCCGGGGCAACATCGTGACCGCGTCCGTCCCGATCCTCGGCACCGTCACGTGCCACCGGCTGATGATCCCCCAGCTGCGCAGCGCCCTCCAGGCCGTGAAGGACGCCGGGCTCGCCTCGACGATCCACTCCTACGACGGCTGCTACGTGCCGCGCTTCATCGAGCGCAACCCGACGCACGCCATCTCGCTGCACACGTGGGGCATCGCGATCGACATCGACGCCTCCACGAACGGCCGCGGCACCCACGGAACGATGGACCCGAGGGTCGTGCAGATCTTCAAGCAGTGGGGCTTCCGCTGGGGCGGCGACTGGTCCTACACGGACCCCATGCACTTCGAGATCGGCGCCCTGCTCAACCAGTAGGGTCGCGGGCGGAGGGTCGAGTCTCCGTCTCGAGAGGACCCCCCGGTGCCGTTCACCGTCACGACCCGCACGTCCACCCTGCGCATCCAGGCTGACGAGCACGTCGTCGAGGGCGCCCATCACCGTGTTCCGGTGCGCCCGGACGGTGATGGGCGCGCCCCGCCTCGTCGTCGTGCGCCGGTTGCTCCGCTCCGACGTGCTCGCCGTCGTCAGCGGGTAGCCGGCCGGACCCCTCGCCTCGCGCTCGCGCCGCGCCGCGCCGCGACCCACATCAGCATCGTCACTGGTCCTCCGGGTGCTGGGTCGATCTGGAGCCCGGCCCAGGACGAAAGGTTCGGCACGAACGAAGGAGCCCCGCACCGTCGGGGTGCGGGGCTCCTGTCGAGATCGTGCCTAGTGGCTGTGGCCGTGGCCGCCGTGGCTGTGACCGGCCTCGGCCTGCTCCTCGGGGATGTCCGCGACGAGCGTCTCGGTCGTGAGCAGCATGCTCGCGATCGAGGCGGCGTTGCGGACCGCGGACCGGGTGACCTTGACCGGGTCCACGATGCCGGCCTTGACCAGGTCGACGTACTCACCGGTCGCGGCGTTGAGGCCCTCGGTCAGGCCCGACTCGCGGATCTTGTTGACGGCCACGCGGCCCTCGAGGCCGGCGTTCTGGGCGATCCAGCGGGCCGGCTCGTCGAGGGCGGCGCGGACGATGCCGACGCCGATCTTCTCGTCGCCGACCAGGCCGAGGTCGCCGTCCAGCGCGGAGGCGGCGTGCACGAGCGCGGCGCCACCACCGGGGACGATGCCCTCCTCGACCGCGGCGCGGGTCGCGGAGATGGCGTCCTCGAGCCGGTGCTTGCGCTCCTTGAGCTCGACCTCGGTGTGGGCACCGACCTTGATGACACCCACGCCACCGGCGAGCTTCGCGAGCCGCTCCTGGAGCTTCTCCTTGTCCCAGTCGGAGTCGCTGTTCTCGATCTCCTGCTTGATCTGGGCGACGCGGCCGACCACGTCCTCCTTGGTGCCACC
>JAODNF010000297.1 GCA_025464915.1 Frankiales bacterium
ACCGCCGACCAGATGTGGCAGATGGCCGACCAGCTCGGCCGCGGCTTCCTGCTCGGCGCCACCGCCGGGCGCACGACCCTCAACGGCGAGGGGCTGCAGCACCAGGACGGGCACTCGCTGCTGCTTGCCTCGACGAACCCCGCGGTCGTCGCCTACGACCCCGCCTTCGCCTACGAGCTCGCGTTCATCGTCGAGGACGGGCTGCGGCGGATGTACGGCGACAGCCCCGAGGACGTCTTCTACTACCTGACCGTCTACAACGAGCCGTACCCGCAGCCACCGCTCCCCGACATCGCCGGGCTCCGCGAGGGAGTGCTGCGCGGCCTCTACCCGCTGCGCCGGTCCTCGGGCGTGACCGCCACCGCGACGGTCCTGGCCTCCGGAGTGACCGTTCGGGCTGCGCTGGCCGCCCAGGACCTGCTGCGCGCCGACTGGGGCATCGGCGCGGACGTGTGGTCCGTGACCTCCTGGAACGAGCTGCGGCGCGACGCCCTCGAGGCGGACGAGCACGGCTTCCTGCACCCCGAGGAGGCGCCCCGGACGCCGTTCGTCACGCAGCAGCTGATGAGCGCGCCCGGGCCGGTCGTCGCCGTCTCGGACTGGATGCGCGCGGTGCAGGACCAGATCAGCCGCTGGGTCCCTGGCGACTACGCCTCCCTCGGGACCGACGGCTTCGGCCGCTCCGACACCCGCGCGGCGCTGCGCCGGCACTTCCACGTCGACGCCGAGTCCATCGCGACCGCCGTGCTCACCGAGCTCGCCCGCCGCGGCGAGGTCGAGGCCGACGTTCCGGCCAAGGCCGTCGACCGCTACCGCCTGCGCGACTCCCGGGTGACGCCGGACGAGCCGGAGCTCGGCACCGCCTGAGTCAGCGCGCCGGGGTGACGGTCATCGTGTAGCTCGGGTCCGCCGCGGACTGCGGCGGCGCGGCCGCCACGGCCAGCATCCCCGCCATCACCAGTGCCGGGAGGATCTCCACAAGTCGGACCTTCATGTCGGCCGTGTACCCAGCGCCCCGAGGGGTAGTCCTCCGCCATGCAACGAGGTGACAAGCACGGGTTCCGGGTCGACGACGAGATGGCCAAGGAGACGCGCGCCATCGTGACCGGCGGGCACGACCCGCGAGCCGAGGAGTGGAAGTCCGCCGAGCCCTCCGGCGAGGACCAGCCCGCCGTCGACCTGTCAGCAGACGGCTCGATGCGCGGCGGCGTCCCGGACGGACTGACGCCCGACGACCTCGAGGGCCGCGCCGAGCTGGCCGGCTTCCTCGGCAAGGAGCTCTGGCCCGCCGAGGGCGCCCGGGTCAAGGCCCTGCTCGTCGAGAACCAGGCACCCGACCGGCTCATCGCGCTGTGCGCGGACCTCCCCGACGGCCGGGTTTACGACAACGTCGCCGAGGTGTGGGTCGACCTCACCGGCCACAAGGAGGCGCACCGCTTCTAGGGGAACGAGGTCAGCACGACCTCGGCGCCTGGCGACGGCTCCATCCGCAGCCGGTCGGTGGTGCGAAGCGTGTCGCCCTCGGTCAGCACCTCGTTGCCGACGCGCACAGATCCCGTCGCCACGAACAGGTGGCCGCTGAAGGCCCGCTCGGGCAGCCGACCCGCGAGCACAGTCACGTCGTTGACGGTGACAGGATCCCGTACGACGTCGTAGCCGATCGTCGGGTCAGTGGTGCTGAGCCAGGTCTGGACGAACCGCAGCTCGGTCGCTCCGGCGTTGCGCTCGGCGTGCACCACACCCGGGCCGCAGCGCAGCACGGCGATCTCGCCTACGCCGATCGTTCGGGACGAGATCCCCTCGTGGGCAAGGGATCCCGTCACCACGTAGGTGACGATGACGAGACCGGCGTGCGGGTGCGGGTCGAAGCCGCCGCCGGGCCGGACGGTCTCCTCGTTGACGGCGACGACCGGCCCGAACGACACGTTCGCGGGGTCGTAGTGGTGGCCGAACGAGAAGCAGTAGCGGGTGCTCGACCCGTCGCGCGTCGTCGTGAACCGGTCGGCCGATCGGAGCACCTGCTGCGTCATCGCAGCAGTGTGACGCAGCAGACAACCGACCTCCCTTGCGGGCCGCTGCAGTCGGCGTACCTTCCGGATCGACGGGACGACGGAGTCCCGTCACGTGAGGTGAACGAGAGATGGTCGGCAAGGTCGGCCTGGTGACCGGGACGCTGGCCAGTGGCCAGGTCGGTGAGGTCATGCTCGTCACCTCCGGGGGCAGCGAGGCGTTCCACGCCTACGCGAGCAACCGCGACGAGGTCGTGCCGGTCGGCACGCGCGTGCTGGTGATCGAGTACTTCCCGCCACGCACCGTCGTGGTCGAACCCATGTAACCGAGAGGGTCGCAGCGGCCCGTCGAGAGACGCCCCGCCCTCGCACCTGTCCGGCAGCGCAGTCAACTCTGCGTCGTCGTTGGTGCGATGACGCGCTCTTTCGAAGGAACCCACAATGATCTACATCCTCTCCGCCGTCGGCGGAGCACTCGTCCTCGCGATCGTCCTCTTCAAGCTGATGTGGCGGGTCGCGGAGCCCGACGAGGCGCTGGTCATCTCCGGCCTGCACGCCTCCTCCGAGGAGGGCCTCGGCTTCAAGGTGGTGACCGGCAAGGGCACGCTGGTCATCCCCGGCGTCCAGGCCGTCCGCCGGCTGTCCCTCGACCTGCGCGAGGCGGAGCTGGCGGTCGACTGCGTGACGACCCAGGGCATCCCGGTGTCCGTGAAGGGCGTCGTGATCTTCAAGGTCGGCGACGACATGCACTCGATCGGCAACGCCGCCCGGCGCTTCCTCGATCAGCAGTCGATGATGGAGACCCGGGTGCACAACGTCTTCGCCGGCCACCTGCGCGCCATCGTCGGCCAGATCACGATGGAGGAGATGATCCGCGACCGCGAGAAGCTCACGGCGCTGACGCGGCAGTCCTCCGGGATCGAGATGGAGAAGCTCGGCCTGATCGTCGACTCGCTGCAGATCCAGGAGATCGACGACCCGACCGGCTACATCGAGAACCTCGGCCGCCCGTACGCCGCCGCTGTGGCGAGCGCGGCCCGCATCGCGCAGGCCGACGCGGACCGGGAGGCGACTGAGCGCGAGCAGGTCGCCGAGGCCCTGAAGGCTGAGGCCGTGCGGAACTCGCAGATCAAGCAGTACGGCTTCCAGGCGGAGATCGACGAGTCGGCCGCCCGCGCCGAGCAGGCCGGCCCGCTGGCCGACGCCGCCGCGAAGCAGGAGGTCGTCCGCACAGAGACGAAGGTCGCGGAGCTCGAGGCGCAGAAGGCCGAGCAGACGCTGCAGGCCACGGTCCGCAAGCCGGCCGACGCCCAGGCCTACCACGACACGACCCTCGCCAAGGCCGCACGTGACGCCCGGATCTCCGCTGCCGAGGCGCACGCCAAGGAGGTCGAGCTGCAGTCCGTCGCCGCAGCCAAGCAGATGCACGTCCAGGCGGATGCCATCGCCGCGAAGGTGAAGGTCGAGGCGCTCGCGCAGGCGCAGGCGACCAAGGCCCTCGGTGACGCCGAGGCGCACTCGGTCAAGGTCAAGGGCGACGCCACGGCCTCTGCCGCGAAGGCGCAGGGCCTCGCGGAGGCCGCGGCCATCAAGGCCCGCGGTGAGGCGCTCGCCGAGAACCAGGACGCGGTGATCGGGCAGACCCTGGCCGAGTCGTGGCCGCAGGTCGTCGCGGCCGCAGCCGCGCCGTTCGGCGAGGTCGAGCACATGGTGATGCTCAACGGCGCCACCGGCATCGCCGACGTGATGGCGCAGGCCATGACCCAGGGCGCCGCAGGACTCGGCCTGGTCCGCAGCCTGCTCGGCAAGCAGCAGCCCGTAGTCCCACCGTCCGCCGAGGTGGTCGCGCAGAACGGGACGCACGCCGCCGGCTAGCAACCCGGGGCAGAGGCGCCCGCTCCCGTCAGGGGGCGGGCGCCTCCACGACGGCCAGGTCACGCAGCGCGAAGCGCTGGTGCGACCACTCCTCGTCGAGGATCGTCCGGAGGCAGTGCAGCGTGCTGACCTCACTGT
>JAODNF010000317.1 GCA_025464915.1 Frankiales bacterium
CGACGGGCTGCCCACGTCGTGCCCGCCGCTGGTGGCCGCGCAGGACGGCCGCTGGCTGCCCGCCGTGCTGCAGCGCGCCGGCTACGCCACCCGCGCCGTGTCGAGCAACGTCTGGGTGTCCGGCGCCTCCGGGTTCGACCACGGCTTCGACTCGTTCGCGCAGGTCTCGGGGCACCGGCGTACGTCGATGGGAGCCCCTGGTCCGAAGGCCCGGCTGCAGTGGGCGGCGCACGTGTTGAAGGCCGAGGCCGACGCCGGCGCGCAGGAGGCCCGGGAGCAGGTCGCCCGGTGGCAGTCCGAGGACGGGACCCAGCCGTTCTTCTGGTTCGTCAACCTTCTCGAGTGCCACTCGCCCTACCTGCCACCCAAGCCGTGGAACGACCTCGGGCCGCTTGCGCGGGTCCGCGCCGGTGACGAGTTCCGGCAGCACCTGACGCTGCACGCGATCTGGAGGGCGTCGCTGTCCGGCGTCCCGCTGCCGGCCGAGGTCCTCGACAGGATGCGCCACCTCTACCAGCGGGCCGTGTCCTCGATGGACGCCTGGCTCGGCGGCGTGCTCGAGGAGCTCGACCGGCGCAAGGTCCTCGACGACACCGTCGTCATGGTGACGAGCGATCACGGCGAGAACTTCGGCGACGAGGGGCTGATGGGTCATGCGTTCTCCGTCGACGAGCGGCTCGTGCGCGTGCCTCTCGTGGTCGCTGGCCCGGGGACGTGGTCGGCCGACGAGGTGACCAGCCTGGTCGACGTGCCGCGCCTGCTCACCGCGGCCCTGGGGCTCACGGGCCTGCCGTACGCGGACGACCCGCGCACCGAGGGGGTCGCCGTCAGCACCCTCGATCCGATCGCGACCCGGGAGCACCCGGCCACCCTGGACGCCAAGGAGCGCTGGCACCTCGGCGACCGCGGCGTCGGCATGCTGTCCGACCCCGCCGCTGCTGCTTCCGACGGCCGGTGGAAGGTCGTGCGCGACACCCTCGGTGAGCGCGCCTACGACCTGGGCTCGGACCCCAACGGGACCACCGCGCAGCCGGTCTCGCACGTTCCCGAGGCAACGAGATCGGTTCTGCTGCAGGCGATCTCGGATGCGGAGAAGGTCGACACCGCTCCGGTGCCGGAGACCGGGGTCAACACCGACGACGTCGACGTGGAGGGCCTGGAGGCCCAGCTCAAGCTGCTCGGGTACCTGTAGCGAGCAGGGTCATGCCGATGCCCGCGCGTGCCTCGAGCCGGTCGATGGCCTTCAGCACTCGCCAGCCCATCGCGGTCACGTGCCCCTCCTCGTGCAGCGGTCCGAGGAGCCGGGCACTCGACCGCAGCCCCAGGTCGACGAGGGCCTGGCTCATCGTCTGCGGCTCGTTGACCCACGAGGGGGCGGTGACCCGCACGCGGGTGAAGCCGGTGCTCTCGAGGGCGAGCCGCAGGGCGCTGCGGTGGAAGAACGTGATGTGCTCGCCCGGTGACAGCAGGGACCAGCGATCGCCGGCCTCGCGGCGGCACAGCGACCGCCAGTTCGGCACCTCGACGACCAGGGTCCCGCCGGGGCGCAGCAGCCGCCGCAGGGCACCGAGGGCGTCGTCCACGGCGGTGACGTGCTCGAGCACGTGGAACGCGGTGACCACGTCCCAGGTGCCCGGTTCGGGGGCGTCCTCGAGGACACCGGTCCGCACGTCGAGGCCGGCCTCCCGGGCCTGCTCCGCGGTCTCGTCGACGGGCTCCAGACCCACGGCCTCGTAGCCTTCCGCGTGTGCGAGCAGCCGGCCCCGGCCGCAGCCGACGTCCAGCCAGCGCGCGGGAGCCGGGACGAGCCGGCGCACCTGCGCGACCCGGCGGGCGTCGACCTGCCGGACGTAGGTCGCGAAGGGCTCGCGGTCGGCGTCGAGGTGGAAGCCGTGGGCGCCCGAGTGGTAGCCGTCGACGTAGATGGCGGTCGGGTCGGCGTGCTCGAGCGCGTGCACGACCCGGCAGGCCGCGCACCGGTTGAGCCGTAGGCCCGCGACCTCGAACCCGAGCCCGCCGACCGGCGTCGAGCAGAGGGGACAGGCCTCGACCGCGATCACGTCGGGACCCGCTCGAAGCGGTGCTTGAGGCGCAGGGCGGGGCCCTCGACGTAGCGCCACGACAGGACGGCCAGGACGAGGGGAAAGGTCAACCCGAGCAGGACGCGCACCGGGTCGGACCAGCCGGTCTTGCCGAGCGCCAGCACCACCGGGTAGTGGTAGAGGTAGAGCCCGTAGCTGATGGTGCCGAGCCCGACGAGCGGCCGCCACGACAGCAGCCGGGGGACGACGCCGCTGCCGGCTGCGGCCGCGGCCACCAGGACCGCGGCGCACACGGCGACAGCGGTGAGCCCCCACTCGTAGACCCAGTCGGCACGCACCCTCCCGCGCGCCACGATCACGACCAGCCCCACGGCGGCCAGTGGCGCCAGCCGGCCGACCCGCGACCAGACCGCGGAGGGAAGGAGGCCGACGGTGACACCGAGCAGGATCTGGTCAAGCCGGGCGAATGAGTCGAGGTAGTAGGCCTTGAACGCGAGGGCGTCGTGCCCCGGGTGCCCTTCGTGGACGCCCCAGCGGACCGCCATGACGAGCACCGCGACGGTGAGGGTCGCGACGGCGATCCGCTCCGGTCGGGCACCTCGACGGAGCAGGAGGACGAGGGTGAGCGGCCAGACGAGGTAGAACTGCTCCTCGATCGACAACGACCAGAGGTGGTCGAGGTAGCTGGCCTGGGACGGCGCGGCGATGCTCAGCCAGTTCTGGACGTAGAGCAGTGCGCCGACGACCTCGCGCAGCAGGCCTGTCCCGACCGGTCCCGCAACCAGCCTCAGAGCCAGGGCGAGCACGAGGCACACCGCGAGCGCCGGCAGCAGCCGGAGACCGCGACGGGCGTAGAAGGCGCGCATCGACACGCCTCCGCGGCCGCGGTGCTCGGCGACGAGCAGCGCGGTGATGAGCATCCCGGACAGCACGAAGAACACGTCGACGCCGAAGAAACCACCTAGCAGCTGCACCTTCGTCTGGAAGGTCACGTGCAGCCAGACGACCAGCGCGACGGCGATCCCGCGCAGACCGGTGAGCGCCGCTGAGTGCCTGATCAGGAGCTCCCCTCGACCGCCTGCTGCAGCGCGGTGAGCCACCGCTGCGCCGTCCGGGACCACGGTAGTGCGACGGCCCGCTCCCGAGCGGCTGCACCGAGCCGGTCCCGGTCCGAGAGGGCTGCCCGGAGCCCGTCCTCGACCCGCTCCAGCGGTACGACGACACCGGCGCTCTCGACCACCTCCGGCAGCGCTCCGCGGTCGCTCACGACGACAGGCGCGCCGCACGCCATCGCCTCGAGCACGGGCAGCCCGAAGCCCTCCGCCAGTGACGGGAGGCAGAAGACGGTGCAGCGCGCCATCAACCGAGCCAGGTCCTCGTCGGTCGGCGCGAGCTCGCGCCGTACCGCTGTGCCGGGGAGCGGTGCGAGAGCCGCGTCCATCAGGTCGCGGGAGTCCGGCCGGTCGTGGGTCGGGCCGACCACGACGGTGAGGGTGAGACCGCCGATGGCGGCCGCCGCCTCGCGGACGGCGGTGAGGTTCTTGCGCGGCTGGACCGTCCCCACGAACAGCACCTCGTCCGTCGCGCGCTCACCGGCGGGGGCGAACACGACGGGGTCGACGCCGTGGTGCGCGACGACCGGCCGTCCTCCGAGGGCGGACACCTGGTCCGCCGACCACCGGGACGGGACCACGACCCGGTCGGCCCGCGCGACCCACGGCAGCGTCCGGTCACGCAGGTCGTCCAGGAACGGTTTCGCGACACCCTCGCGGGTACCCGGCTCGTCCCACGAGGCCTCGTGAACCTGGGCCACGACCGGGCCCGTCAGCTCGGTGAACGGGCCGTGACCGTCGACCAGGTGCACGTCGACGCGACGTCCGCCGCCCACCTTCAGCTCGACGTGCGGCGCGAGCTCGGCCAGGACGTGCCGCCACATCCGGCCGTGCCCCGACAGGGGGGAGGCCTCCGTGACCGCGCGGGGGACCGCGACCCGCAGCCGCTTCACGGGACCTGCGCCACGGCGAGCAGCACGACGCCCCCGTGCGCCTGCGACAGTCCGCGCTCGACCCAGCGGATGCCGCGTCGCACCTGGGGGCCGGCGGCGGTCCGGTCGAGTCTCGTCAGCGGTGCCGCCAGCTCCCGCAGGCCGACGTCGGCGAGAGCCTGGCCGACCTCGACGGTGGCGCCCGTGTAGGACGGGCTCATCAGGCGCACCGTCCGCAGTCCTGCCCGGCGCAGGGTGTCCGTGAGGGTCGCGGCGGTGAAGTGCGTGACGTGCTCCCGCGGTCGCAGGTGCACCCACTGCGGCCCCTGCCGGCGGCGCAGCAGCGAGCCCCAGTTCGGCACCTCGACGGCGACGTGACCGCCGGGGCGGACGTAGGACGCGAGCTCGCGCACGAAGGCAGTCGCGTCGGGCACGTGCTCGACGACGTGGAAGCCGCAGACCAGGTCGAACGACGCCGGCTCGAGGCCTGCGTCCGCCAGGAGCCCTGCGCGGACGTCGAGGCCGTGCCGCTCGCGCGCCGCCGCCGCGGCCGAGGCGACCAGCTCGACTCCGGTCACGTCCCACCCCGCATCGCGCGCCGTGACGAGGAAGTCGCCGCGGGCGCAGCCGACGTCGAGGAGCCGGCCCGGTCCGGGGGCCGCCCCCTCGAGAAGCCCGAGGCGGTGGGCGTAGGCCCGCTGGAGGTAGCCGTGCAGCCCGGGGGCGTCGGTGTCGACGAAGAAGCCGTCGGCGCCCTGGTGGTAGTCGTCGCCGTAGACCTCCGACGGGTCGTGCACCTCACTGCTGCGCACCGCTCCGCAGGCCACGCAGGAGCGCAGGTCGTGGGGGCCGAACGCCAGCGGGTCCGAGGTGGTGGCGCCGCAGCAGGGGCAGAGGTCCACCCTCACCGGGGGACCAGGCCCTCCCAGAACGGCACCTCGTGCACCTTCTCGTGGGCGATCGGCCCGTGTCCGAAGTAGCCGCCCTCACCGAAGAGCTCACCGTGGTCCGCGGTGACGACGACCCAGGTGTTGTCGGGCAGCTCGGCGAAGAGCCTGCCGATGACGCCGTCGACGTACTCGGTGGCACGCTGCTGCCGCGCCCGGAGGCGGTCCATGGCGGCCGTGTCGAAGAACTCGGCCTTGTCGACCGCGTCGTCGTCGACCCGCTTCAGGACCCCGTGGACACCGCTGATGACGGGCCACTCCGAGGGGTCCTCGTCCGGCAGGGCGTAGGGGTAGTGCGTCTCCCCGACGTTGAGCAGCGCGTAGAAGGGGCCCTGCAGCTGGGGGAACCGGAGGTCGTCGAGCATCGCGGCCATGTCGTTGTGCTTGGGCATCAGCTTGAAGCTGTCGAACCCCCGGTTGATCGGGGTCGTCGAGTTCAGCACCGGCATCGAGACCCGGGCGTGGGTGCCGTAACCGAGGACGTCGTGCAGGTACGTCGGCAGCCACAGCGACGGCAGCAGCCTCTTGAACTCCATGTCAGGCACCTGCAGGCGCTCGGCGTACTTCAGGTAGTCGCGCTGGTAGTAGTCGCTCGCGTAGACGCCCTCCGGCGAGGAGTGCGGCAGCAGCCCCATCAGCAGGTTGTAGTGCGACGGCGCGGTCCACGAGGCGTAGGACCACCGGCGCTCCAGCGGCCCGAGCCGGTCGAGCTGCGGCGTCGCCGCGGCCGCTGCCACGTCGTGGCGAAGGCTGTCCAGGATGACGACGACGAGGTTCCGGCGCTCGGTCACCGCAGCAGGCTACCTAGACTGCCCGGCATGGCTGACCACGGCGTCGCGGCGGTGTCGCACGTCGGTGTCGACCTCACCTCGACGCCGCCGCCCCTTTCGCGGCTTCTGTCCGACCTGTGGGCCTCGCGCCGGCTCGCCTACATGCTGGCCCGTCGCGACTTCTTCGTCCGCTACCGCCGGGCCCGCCTCGGGCTGGCCTGGGCTGTCGTCGTCCCGCTGTCGCAGGCGCTGGTGCTGGCCCTGGTCATCGGCCGCATCACCAAGATCCGCACGACGGGCGACGTCCCCCTGACGCTCTTCGTCTTCGCCGGCATGGTCGCGTGGACGTTCTTCTCCACCGCGTTCGGCACCGGCGCCACCGCCATCGCCGACGGGGCGGGCCTGACGACCAAGATCTACTTCCCCCGCGCGGTGCTGCCGCTCGTCACCGTCGGCGCGGGCGCCATCACCCTCGCGCTCAACGTCGTCGTGCTGCTGGTGATGTGCCCGTTCTTCGGCGTCTGGCCGGGCTGGCGGCTGCTGCTCCTGGCGCCGGCGCTGCTGCTGCTGTTCGCCTTCACCGCGGGCCTCTCGCTCGTGCTGTCGGCGGTGCACGTGCACGTGCGCGACGTCCGCTACCTGCTCGAGGCCGCTTCACGGGCGCTCTTCTACGCCACCCCCGTCTTCTACCCGCTGCACCAGGTCGGCTCGCTCCAGGACGTGCTCTCCGTCAACCCGTGCACCGGTGTGACCGAGCTGTTCCGCGCCGCGACGGTCGGCGCCGACGAGGGCTGGCTGCCGTCGCTCTGGTGGTCGCTCGGCTGGACCGCCGTCATCCTCGCTGTCGGCCTGGAGCTGCACCGGCGCCTCGACAGAACGTTCTCCGACCTCCTGTGATCCGGCTCGAGGGCGTCGGCAAGAGGTACGTGCAGCGCTCCGACGTGCCGTCGCTGCTGGGCCGCACCCGGGAGGCACTCGGGACGGCGACGAAGAAGGACTTCTGGGCACTGCGCGGCGTCGACCTCACCGTCGAGCCGGGCGAACGGGTCGGGGTCGTCGGCTCCAACGGCTCGGGCAAGACCACCCTGCTGACGCTGCTCGCCGGCGTGACCGCGCCGACGGAGGGCCGGGTCCTCGTGCAGGGCCGGGTGTCGCCCCTCATCGCCGTCGGTGTCGGCTTCGACGCGGAGCTGACCGGCCGAGAGAACGTGCGCATCAACGCGACCGTGCTCGGGCTCTCGGGCAGCCAGGTCGACGCGCGGTTCGACGCCATCGTCGACTTCTCCGGCGTCGAGGACTTCCTCGACGTCCCGGTCAAGTTCTACTCGAGCGGCATGCTCGTCCGGCTCGGCTTCTCCGTCGCCACGGCGGTCGACCCCGACGTGCTGCTCGTCGACGAGGTGCTCGGCGTCGGCGACGTCGCCTTCCAGGCGAAGTGCGACCAGCGGATGGCAGAGGTCGCTGCCCAGGGCACCACGGTCGTCGTCGTCAGCCACAACCTGGCCGCCATCCGCGACCTGTGCCCGCGCAGCCTGCTGGTGTCCAGGGGCGCCGTGCTCCTCGACGGGCCGACGCCGGCCGTGCTCGACCGCTACCTCGACGTGCTGTCCGGCTTCGACGACGCCGAGGACACGATGCCCGTCGGACCGGGCTGGTCCGTGACGGCGGCGACCGCCCCGAGCGGCGGCACGGTCGACCTCGACGTCGCCGCCACCGTGCCCGTCGAGGGCGACGCGATGACCCTCTGGGTGGGCGTCCTCGACGGCAACGGCGCCCAGGTCTACAGCGAGACCATCGACGTCGGCTCGGCGACCGGTCCCAGCGGGGTGCGGTGCCGCGTCCGCCTGGACCTGCCGCTGTCGGCCGGCCGGTACGTCGTCCACGGGGCGCTCCGGGCCGGCCGGGGCGGGGCGAGGCTGCTGCGGTTCGTCCCTCTCGACCTGACCGTCACCGGTCCTCCCGCCCGCGCCCTCGCCGTGCTGCCGTCCCAGGTCAACTCGTGACCGCGATCCGGATGGAGGGCGTCGGGAAGCGGTACGCCAAGGTCGAGGACCGGGCCAGCATCGGACCCACCCGCGGCACGTCGCGCCGGTCAGACCTGTGGGCACTGCGCGGTGTCGACCTCGAGGTCGAGCAGGGGGCGTCCCTCGGCATCCTCGGGCGCAACGGTGCCGGCAAGACGACGCTGCTGTCGCTGCTCGCCGGACTGACCGCGCCGAGCGAGGGCCGGCTGCAGGTGCGGGGTCGCATCGCTCCGCTCATCGCCGTGGGCGTCGGGTTCTCCGCAGAGCTCACCGGCCGCGAGAACGTGCACCTCAACGCGGCGGTCCTGGGCATGTCGACGGCCGAGCTGGCGCGCCGCTTCGACGAGATCGTGGAGTTCTCCGGCGTCGAGGCCTTCCTCGACGCACCGGTGAAGACCTACTCCTCCGGCATGGTCGTCCGCCTCGGCTTCTCGGTCGCCGTGTGCGCCACCCCTGACGTGCTGCTCGTCGACGAGATCCTGGCGGTCGGTGACTTCGCCTTCGCGATCCGCTGCTACGACCGGCTGGCCCAGATGCGGCGCGAGGGGACGACCACCGTCGTCGTGAGCCACAACCTGCAGGTCCTGCAGTCCTTCTGCGACCGCGGCCTCGTCCTCGACCAGGGTCAGCTGCTCGCCGACGAGCCGATCCGCGCCGCCGTCGGCACCTACATGACCACGCTCGACCCCACCACCGCCGGCGAGGGCGCCGTGCAGGTCGAGCTGCGGCGGGTCGACGGCACGCCGTCGTCCAACCTCCAGTCCGGCGACGAGCTGGTGGTCCGGGTCTCGGCCCCTGCAGGTCCGATCCGGGTCGCTGTCGAGACCGAGCGGCTCGTGGTCTGGGAGCGCGAGCTGGCGGGCAGCGGAGAGGTCGTCGTACCCCTCCCACTGGTGTCGGGTGGGTACGCCGTCGTCGCCGAGGCCGGCGGCGACCGGACGGAGGCCGCGCTGCACGTCACCGCGTCGCGGATGGTGCACGGAACCGTCGACCTGCATGCGCGGCTGGTCTGACCGTGCTGCCCACGTTCGTCGGCGTCGGCGCCAGCAAGAGCGGGACGACGTCGCTGGCCCGCTGGCTCGAGCAGCACCCGGGGTTGTTCGTCTCGCCCGCCAAGGAGATCCGCTTCTTCACGCTGCACTGGGACAAGGGGGTGGACTGGTACGCCGGCTGGTTCGCCGAGGCCGGCTCGCGCCCGGCGGGTGAGTTCACGCCGGACTACCTCGCCGACCCCGTCGCGCTCGAGCGCCTCGCCGCGACCCTGCCGGACGCGAGGGTCATCGTCTGCCTCCGGGAGCCGGTGTCCCGGCTGCTGTCGCACTACTGGCACCAGCGGACCCGCGGCTCGGAGCGCCGGCCGCTGCTCGAGGCGGCGACCGCCGACAGCGACTACGTCCGCCGCAGCCACTACCTGCCGCAGCTCGAGCAGCTCGGGCGGCACTACTCCCGCGAGCGCGTCCACGTGGTGCTGTTCGACGACCTGCGCGACGAGCCGGCGGAGGCCTTCGCCGGGACCTGCCGCTTCCTCGGCGTCGACGACGGCGTCCGGCCCGACGTCGTGGGCCGGACCTTCAACGGCGCGAGCGCCTTTCGCAGCAGGCGGCTGCGGGTCCAGATGCTCCGGAGCGACGCCTTCCGGAGGTTCCCGTCGACGAGCCAGCGCATCGACGCCTGGAACCGCAGGGCCGTCACCCATCCCGCGCCGACCGCGACCGAGCTCTCTGTTCTGCGAGATCGGACCGCGTACGACCGGGCTGCCCTCGAGGACTGGCTCGGCCGCTCGCTGCCGTCGGGCTGGGCCTAGGCTCGCGCGGTGGAGTCCCCCGTCCAGCGGTTGCGCCGTGGAGCCCTCGGTGCCGGCGACAAGGTGGTGGCCCGGGTCGCCCGGGCGTCCGGGACCACCCAGCGGCAGGCGACCGGCGTCGACCTGGCCGTCGCTGCTGTCTTGCAGGACCGAGGCACCCGGGACCTGCACGACCCCGCGAGCTTCGTCGAGCTGCTCCGCACCTGCTGGGAGCCGCTGACCCTCGACGTCGAGGACAGCGGCGGGGACCAGCTGCTCTTCAGCGCGCTCGTCGACCACCTGCGCACCGGCGTGGCACCCCTACCCGTGGACATCTCGCTGGCGGCCGCCGAGGCGGCCGACCGGCTGCTCGCCGCCCGCACGCCTTACGACCGGTCCGCGCTGATGACGGACGTCGGCAGCCACGCCCGGTGGAGCTCGAGCTTCGGGCACTCCGCACGCTTCCTGACGGCCGTGGTCCGCTGCCTGCGCGCCCGAACCGTCGTCGAGGTCGGTACGGCGTACGGCCTCGGAGCGCTGTTCCTCAGCGACGCGCTGGCCCGCGGGCAGGAGCCCGGGAGGCTGGTCACGATCGAGGCGGGCGAGCCCCAGAAGTCCTTGTCGGCAGGCCTTCTCGCCGACCGCGGAAACGTCACGACGATCCGCGGTCGCACACCCGACGTGCTCCCCGAGGTCTTCGCGCAGACCGGGCCGGTCGACTTCCTGTTCCACGACGGCGACCACTCCAAGGACGCCTACGTAGCCGACTTCGAGGCGTCGCTCCCGCACCTCGCGGCCGGTGCGGTCGTGGTGTTCGACGACATCCGCTGGGAGGACCCGTTCGCCCTGCGCGACGTCCGCACGGCGGAGGGCTGGGAGATCGTGTCCGCCCACCCGAGGGTGGCGCGCAGGGCCGAGGTCGGCGGCCGCTACGGCCTGCTGATGCTGGCGTAGAGCCGCTCGTGCTGCGGGCCGACCGCGGCGTCCCAGTCCCACCCCAGCGCGTGCTCGGCGCACGCCGGCGCCGTGCCCGGCTCGGCGGCCAGGTCGACGACCTCCAGCAGCGCTGACGCCAGGTCGGTGTCGATGAGACGGCCGACGCGTGGGTCGGTGACGATGCTCGGCATGCCGCCGTCCCGGGTCGCGACGACCGGGGTGCCGGTGGCGAGCGACTCGACGAGCGAGATGCCCAGGGCCTCGTGGACCGACGGCAGGAACGAGAGCGTGGCCCGCCGGTAGAGGTCCGGCATCGCGGTCATCGGCAGCACCCCGAGGTCGTCGGTGGCCGCCAGCACCCTCGGGTCGACAGCGCCGGCGTGCCGCCGGTCGGCCGCCGTCCCTGGCAGCCAGAGCCGCGCCTCCGGGTGGACGTCGAGCACGGCCGGCATCGCGGCGAGCGCCCGGTCGACGCCCTTGCGCGGGTCACCGGGGAAGCCCGCGAACAGCAGCCGCGGCGGACCGGTCCGCGGCTCCTCCCGGACGGCGAAGTCCGAGGCCACGACACCCAGCGGCAGCGTCACGCAGGGCCGTCCGAGCAGCTCCCAGACCTGCCGGGCGGACGCGTCGCTGAAGGCCGCGCAGGTGTGCGCGGCGCGAGCGCCGGCGCGAGCCAGCGCGAG
>JAODNF010000321.1 GCA_025464915.1 Frankiales bacterium
CCGGTCGCTGGCGAACAAGCGGATCTTCCCGGCCATCGACGTCGACGCCTCGGGCACCCGCAAGGAGGAGCTGCTCCTCGCGCCCGACGAGCAGCGGATCATCCTGCAGCTGCGCCGCGTCCTGCACGCCCTCGACTCGGCCGGCTCGATGGAGCTGCTGCTGTCGAAGATGAAGGACACCCGCACCAACGTCGAGTTCCTCATGCAGATCGCCAAGACCTCGCCCAGCGAGGGCGCTGCCTAGCCGCTCGCGTCCGCCCGGGTCCCGCGTGAGCGTGGCTCCCCGGGCGGACGCAGTGGAACACGCGGGGCCGGCACGGCGTTCTGGCACACTGGTAACACCCCATCGGCACCGGTTCACGCCTCACGGCGACCCGGCGGCCACTGATCGAAGGACACCTCATGAAGCAGGGCATCCACCCGACCTACGTGGACACGAACGTGTCGTGCACGTGCGGCAACGAGTTCACGACCAAGAGCACCGTCGGCGGCGGCCAGATCCGCGCCGAGGTCTGTGCCGCCTGCCACCCGTTCTACACGGGCAAGCAGAAGATCCTCGACACGGGTGGCCGCGTCGCCCGCTTCGAGCAGCGCTTCGGCAAGCGCTCCAAGTAGCTGTCTGACGGCGCCCGTTCCCCACAGGGGAGCGGGCGCCGTTCTGCGTTCCGGAGGACCCATGGCTGACCCGATCGACGACCTGCTGGCGGAGCACGCCCTCCTGGAGGAGAAGCTCGGCGACCCGAGCGTGCACGAGGACCAGGGCCAGGCGCGCGAGCTGGGCCGGCGCTACGCCGAGCTCGGCCCGATCGTGGCGGCGGTCAACGAGCGCGATGCGCTGCGAGGTGACCTCGCCGCGGCCCGGGAGCTCGAGATGGCCGACGAGGTCACCGAGATCACGCAGCAGCTCGAGGTGCTCGACGCACGGATCGTGCAGCTGATGATCCCGAAGGACCCGGCCGACGCGAAGGACGTGATCCTCGAGGTCAAGGGCGGCGAGGGCGGCGACGAGGCCGCGCTGTTCGCCGGCGATCTGGTGCGGATGTACACCCGCTACGCCGAGCGGCAGGGCTGGAAGGTCGAGGTCGTCAGCCAGACCGAGGGCGAGCTCGGCGGGTTCAAGGACATCCAGCTGGCGGTGAAGTCGCGCGACCCGGAGAACCCGGTGTTCGGCCGGCTGAAGTTCGAGGGCGGCGTGCACCGCGTCCAGCGCGTGCCCGTGACCGAGTCGCAGGGCCGCATCCACACGAGCGCCGCGGGTGTCCTCGTCCTGCCTGAGGCCGAGGAGGTCGACGTCGAGATCAACCAGAACGACCTCCGCATCGACGTCTACCGCTCGTCGGGCCCCGGTGGCCAGAGCGTCAACACCACCGACTCCGCGGTCCGCATCACGCACCTGCCGACCGGCGTGACGGTCTCGATGCAGAACGAGAAGAGCCAGCTGCAGAACCGCGAGGCCGGCATGCGCGTGCTCCGCGCCCGGCTGCTCGCGCTCGCCCTGGAGGAGCAGGCGGCGAAGGACTCGGCGATCCGCGGCGGCCAGATCCGCACGATGGACCGCAGCGAGAAGATCCGCACCTACAACTGGCCCGACAACCGGATCGCCGATCACCGCAGCGGTTACAAGGCCAACAACCTGATGCAGGTGCTCGACGGCGACCTGGACGCGGTCATCCAGTCGATGGTCGACGCCGACAACGCCGAGAAGCTCAAGGGCGAGTGAACGTCCGGGAGGCCGCCCGGGTGCTGACGGCTGCCGGCGTCGCCAGCCCGGATCACGACGCGCGCGCCCTCGCCGCGTACGTCCTGGGGTGCCGGCTCCTTGAGGTGCCGCTCCGGGAGGCCGACCTCGACGAGGAGAGGTACGACGACCTGGTCGCCCGCCGCGCGCAGCGGGTCCCGTTGCAGCACCTCGTCGGCTCGGTCGCCTTCCGCTGGACGGAGGTGCTCGTCGGCCCTGGGGTGTTCGTCCCGCGGCCGGAGACGGAGTCCGTCGTCGAGTGGGCGCTGCCGCACCTGACGGCCGGCTCGGTCGTGGTGGACCTGTGCACCGGCTCCGGAGCGATCGCGAAGAGCATCGCCGCGGAGGTGCCCGGCATCGTGGTGCACGCCGTCGATAAGGACGCGGCCGCAGTCGAGTGGGCCCGGCGCAACCTGGCGGGCACCGGCGTGGTGGTCCACCACTGCTCCGCAGCCGAGGCCCTGCCGGGTCTTGACGCTCAGGTCGACCTGGTCATCAGCAACCCGCCGTACGTGCCTGTCTCGTCCGCCGCGAGGATGGAGCCCGAGGTCCTCGACCACGACCCGCACGTCGCGCTGTTCGCCGACGACGACGGGCTCGCGGTCGTCCGAGAGGTCGAGCAGGCCGCCCGCCGGCTGCTGAGACCCGGTGGGTTAATCGTCGTCGAGCACGACGACAGCCAGGGGTCTTCGGCCCCGGCGGTCTTCGCGGACTGGGCCGAGGTGGCCGATCACGACGACCTGACCGGCCGCCCGCGCTTCGTCACGGCAAGATGGTCGCGATGAGTACCACCTTCGACGTCAGGACCGAGCCCGCTGCGGGCGTCGACGCGGCCGTCAGCGCGCTGCGCCGCGGCCAGCTCGTCGTCTTCCGGACCGACACCGTCTACGGGCTCGCCTCCGACGCGTTCGCCCCGGACGCCGTCGGCAGGCTGCTCGAGGCCAAGGGCCGCGGCCGCGACATGCCGACGCCGGTCCTGGTGCCCAACGTGCGCACCCTCGACGGCCTGCTGGACACGGTCCCGCCGGTCGCCCGCGAGCTGGCCGGCGCCTTCTGGCCGGGCGCCCTGACGATGGTCGTCCACCATGCGGCGACCCTCGCGTGGGACCTCGGCGAGACCAAGGGCACCGTGGGGCTGCGGATGCCGCTCGACCCGGTCGCGCTCAGCGTCCTCGAGCAGACCGGCCCACTCGCCGTCTCCAGCGCGAACCGCAGCGGCCTGACCCCCGCCACCGACTGCGCGGAGGCGGCCCGGCAGCTCGGCACGGCCGTGGAGGTCTACCTCGACGGCGGCGAGTGCGGCGAGCCGGTGCCCTCCACGATCGTCGACCTGACCGGCGAGACCCCGAAGGTGCTCCGCCTCGGGGCGCTGTCGCTGGAGGAGCTGCGCGCCGTCGTGCCGGACCTGGAGGCCTAGGTGTTCCGGGTCCTGTTCGTCTGCACCGGCAACATCTGCCGCTCGCCGATGGGGGAGCTCCTGCTGCGGGACGGGCTCAACGACCGGCTCGGCGACGACTCCTCCGACTTCGTCGTCGCGTCGGCTGGCACGTTCGGGCTGGCCGACCACCCGCTCGAGGAGTTAGCGTCGCGCACGCTCCTGGAGCACCACAACATCGTGGGCGACACCTTCCGCGCCAAGAAGCTGGAGGCCTTCATGGTCGACGGCGCCGACCTCGTGCTCACTGCCACACGCGAGCACCGCGCCGCTGCCGTCACCCTCAGCCCCAAGGCGGTCCGCCGAACCTTCACCATCCGCGAGTTCGACCGGCTGAGCGCCGCCGTCGACCCGGCGACCCTCCCGGAGACCGGCCCGATCGAGCGCGCCAGGGCACTGGTGGCTGCAGCCGCCTCGCAGCGCGGTCTGGTGCGGGCCGACAAGCCGAGCGACGACGACATCATCGATCCCTACCGCGGGCCGCTCGACGGTTTCGTCGACTGCGCCGTCCTCATCAAGAGCACCCTGCAGGGCCCGATGGACCTCATCGCCGGATGATCCGGCCGTTCGAGGACGCCGACTGGGCGCAGGTCTGGCCGTTCTTCGAGCAGATCGTCCGTGCGGGAGACACCTACACCTACCGGACCGACCTCACGTCGGACCAGGCACGCGAGGTCTGGGTCCAGGCTCCCCCCGGGCGGACCGTGGTCTTCACCGAAGGCTCCCAGCTGCTGGGTACGGCCGAGATGTGCCCCAACCGGGACGGCCCCGGAGCCCACGTGGCCAACGCCAGCTTCATGGTCGACCCCGCCGCGGGCGGGCGCGGGACCGGGCGGGCGCTCGTGGAGTTCACCATCGAGCAGTGCCGGACCGACGGCTACCGCGCCCTCCAGTTCAACGCCGTGGCCGCGTCCAACCGGCACGCCGTCCGGCTCTACGAGCGGCTCGGGTTCGCGATCGTCGGCACCGTCCCTGGGGCCTTCCACCACCCGACCGAGGGCTACGTCGGCCTCCACGTCATGCACCTGCCCCTGACCTGACCCCGCGGGTCCCCGGGACGTCCGGGCAGCGGGTGGCGCGGACGCTAGGCTGACCGGACCGCCCGCCACCTGCTCGAGGAGCACAGCCGTGACGTTCTGGGGTCCTTCCTTCGACGACCTTTCGGCCACCGATCCTGAGATCGCGGGCGTCGTGCTCGACGAGCTCACTCGCCTGCGCGCCGGCCTGCAGCTGATCGCGAGCGAGAACTTCACGAGCCCGGCGGTGCTGGCCGCCCTGGGGTCGACGCTGAGCAACAAGTACGCCGAGGGCTACCCCGGCAAGCGCTACTACGGCGGCTGCGAGGTCGTCGACGTCGCCGAGGAGATCGGCATCGCGCGTGCCAAGGAGCTGTTCGGGGCCGACCACGCCAACCTGCAGCCGCACTCCGGCGCGAGCGCGAACATCGCGGTCTACGGCGCGTTCCTGAACCCGGGCGACACCGTCCTCGCGATGTCGCTGCCGCACGGCGGGCACCTCACGCACGGCACCAAGGTCAGCTTCTCCGGCAAGTGGTTCAACGCGGTCCACTACGGCGTCGCGCAGGACACCGAGGACATCGACTACGACCAGATGCGCTCCCTCGCCAAGGAGCACAAGCCCAAGATGATCATCGCGGGCGGCTCGGCGATCCCGCGGCTGATCGACTTCAAGGCGTTCCGCGAGGTGGCCGACGAGGTCGGGGCGATCCTCATGGTCGACGCCGCGCACTTCATCGGGCTGGTGGCCGGCAAGGCCATCCCGAGCCCGGTGCCGTACGCCGACGTCGTCACGTTCACCACCCACAAGGTCCTGCGCGGCCCGCGTGGCGGCATGCTGGTCTGCAAGGAGGAGCACGCCGCCAAGCTCGACAAGGCCGTGTTCCCGATGATGCAGGGCGGGCCGCTCATGCACGGCGTCGCCGCGAAGGCGGTGGCGCTGAAGGAGGCGGCCACGCCGGCCTACCAGGACTACGCGAAGCAGGTCATCGCCAACTCGGTCGCCCTCACGGACGCGCTCGCCGCGGAGGGGATGCGCCCCGTCACGGGCGGCACCGACACGCACCTGTCGCTACTGGACCTCCAGGGCATAGACGTCACCGGCCAGCAGGCCGAGGCCCGCTGCGCCGCCGCCGGCATCGTGCTCAACAAGAACGCGATCCCCTACGACCCGCAGCCGCCGTCGGTCGCCTCCGGCATCCGGGTCGGCACGCCGGCGGTCACGACGCAGGGCATGACCGAGGGCGACATGAAGGAGATCGCCTCCCTCATCGGTCGCGCGGTCCGCGGGGAGCAGGACGAGGACGGTTCCGCCGCGCAGGAGATCCGCCAGGGTGTCGACGCGCTGGTCAAGGCTCACCCCGCCTACGAGCGCTAGCGTCCACGCGTGCGCGAGTACCTGCTCGTCCTGTGCGTGGCCGCTGGGGTGACCTGGCTGCTGACGCCTGTGGCCAGGTGGTTCGCGCTGCGCGTCGGGGCGGTCGCCCAGGTACGTGACCGCGACGTCCACGACGTCCCGACGCCCCGCATGGGCGGCCTGGCGATGTACATCGGCGTGTGCGCGGCGTTCCTGGTGGCGCACTCGCTGCCCGCGCTCAGCGCCGTGTTCAAGTACTCCGACGTCGAGGCCGTCGTGATCTCCGGGGGCGTGATCACGCTGCTGGGCCTGGTCGACGACCGGTTCGAGCTCGACGCCCTGACGAAGCTCGCGGGTCAGGTCGTCGCGATCGGCATCATGATCCTGCTCGGCCTGCAGCTGCTCTCGATCACGCTCCCGGGCGTCGGTGCGGTGCAGCTGGGCACGGAGGGCGTGCCGCTGACGGTGCTGCTGGCGCTGCTGACGGTCAACGCCGTCAACTTCATCGACGGCCTGGACGGCCTGCTCGCGGGCGTCGGCGCGATCGCCGCGCTGGCGCTGTTCTCGTTCTCCTACAGCCTGTCCAGCGGCAGCCTGACCGCCGGGGTCGGCCAGGAGCGCATCTCGGCGCCCACGCTGATCGCCGCCGTGCTCGCCGGCGCGTGCCTCGGCTTCCTCCCGCACAACTTCAACCCGGCCCGGATCTTCATGGGTGACAGCGGGTCGATGCTCATCGGCCTCATGCTGAGCGCGTCGGCGACGTCGCTGACCGGGCAGTTCAACTTCACCAACCTGCCGAGCGGGCTCGCCTTCCCGGTGCTGCTTCCCCTGCTGCTGCCACTCGTGGTGCTCCTCGTGCCGCTCATCGACCTGCTGCTGGCGGTGGTGCGCCGCACCCGCGCAGGGCGCAGCCCGTTCGCGCCCGACAAGATGCACCTGCACCACCGGTTGCTCGAGATCGGCCACAGCCACACCCGCGCCGTCCTGATCATGTACTTCTGGACCGCCCTGCTCGCCTTCACGGGTGTGGCGGCCGGCCTGACCGGCCCGTTCCTGGTGCTCGGGGTCGCCGGCACCATCGCGGTGATCGCGATCGTCGTGCTGGCCATGCCGCGGCTGCGGGCCCAGCAGCCCGAGGCCAGGCCTTGAGTCGCTAGTGCTGGCCCGCAGGAACCGCACCGCCGCGCTCGCCACCCTCGCTGCCGGCCTTGTCGCCGTGGTCCTCGCACGGCTCGCCGTGGGCAGCGACGGCCCGTTGTCGGCCGGGTTGGGCACGGCCATCGTGCTGGCCTTCTTCGGCTTGGGGACGCTCCCGCTGGCGCTCGTGGGGGAGGGTCGCAACGGGCTCGCCTGGGCGGTGCTCGGCATGGGCTACGTGCTGCGGATCCTGGTGGGGGTGGTCGTCTACGCGATCGCCGTGAGCTCCGACGCCATCGACCGCCGGGCCGTCGGGCTGACCGTCATCGGCTGCGCGATCGTCTGGCTCAACACCCAGGTCTTCCTCGGCCTTCGCCGCAAGGGCCGACCGACCCTCGAGGTCTGACGGCCGGCGCGCGCCGTCGTCGTACGCGTGGGGTCGGCGCCCGGGACGCCCCGTTCGGTGTGACCGGCATGACAGCCCGATGACAGCCCCGCGGCACGTGTTTCGGCAGCGCTCCGCTAGGCTCTGCGTGCGATGTCCTCCAGCGCTGAAGGCAGCAGCCACGACCCCGTCGATGATGCTGAGCGAAGTGTCGCGAGGAGAGAGTCCAACGACGCCTGGGCGGCGACCTCGCTGCTCATCTCGGGCGTGTTGGTGTGGGGTGGAGTGGGGTACCTCGTGAGCCTCTGGCTCGGGAGCCCCCTGTTCACCATGGCCGGTCTGCTCGTCGGGACGGCCACCGCGCTGTACGGCATCTGGTTTCGCTATGGTAGGTCGTGATCGCCGCCCGGTGGGCGCGCTGGTCGCAACCCACCCGAACTGAAGGGACGACGTGAGCAGCCTGCTCGCCGCCGCCTCGCACGTCGCTGCGCTCGGCCGTGCCCTCGACACCACGTCCGAGGGCGGCAAGAAGGTCTTCGAGAGCCCGACGAAGAACGACTTCAACTTCCCGGGCATCTTCGGTGGCCAGGACGGCTGGTTCACCAAGCCGGTCCTCATCGTGGTGCTGATGACGGTCGTCTGCTTCGCGTTCTACTACGCCTCGTCGCGCAACGCGAAGATCGTGCCGGGCCGCCTGCAGTTCGCCGGCGAGAGCCTCTACGGCTTCATCCGCAACGACGTGGCGATCGACGCCATCGGCCACGACGGCCTGCGCTGGGCGCCCTACCTCGCGACCCTGTTCAGCTTCGTCGCGCTCAACAACATCGCCGGCATCATCCCGGTCCTGCAGATCCCGGCGACCTCCCACATCGCGTTCCCGCTCGTGCTGGCCGTGTTCTCGTGGCTGATCTACATGTACCTCGGAATCAGCAAGCACGGTGCCTGGGGCTACTTCCGGGACATGATGTTCCCGCCCGGCATCCCGTGGGCCGTCTACATCCTGCTCGCGCCGATCGAGTTCTTCTCCACCGTCATCGTCCGGCCGCTGACGCTCATGCTGCGTCTCACGTTCAACATGTTCGCCGGCCACCTCGTGCTGGTGCTGTTCATCAGCGCCGCTGACTACCTCCTGCTCGACTACTCCAACACGGCCGTCGGCGCGCCGGTCGGCGTGCTGTCGCTGCTGCTCAGCCTCGTGCTCACCGGCTTCGAGGCCTTCGTGCAGCTGCTGCAGGCGTACGTCTTCACGCTCCTCACCGCCCTCTACATCGGCGGCGCCCTGGCCGACGAGCACTAGCCCGTCAGCTCCGCAGTTCTCACAGCAGCACCTGAACCCTGAAGGGGAACCTCGCAATGAATGGAACGATCAACGGCAGCCTGAACATGATCGGTTACGGCCTTGCCGCCATCGGTCCGGGTGTCGGTATCGGTCTGATCTTCGCCGCGTACATCAGCGGTGTCGCTCGCCAGCCCGAGTCGCGCGGCATGCTCCAGAGCATCGCCATCCTCGGCTTCGCCCTCGCTGAGGCCCTCGCCATCATCGGCATCGGTCTCGCCTTCGCCCTCAAGTAGGCCGTCGTGGCTCTCGCGACGACGGTCTTGGCGGAGGACTTCAACCCTCTGCTCCCCAAGACGGCCGAGCTCATCGTGGGCACGGTCGCCTTCCTGCTGCTGTTCCTGCTCCTGCGCAAGACGGTCTTCCCGATGTTCGAGAAGGCCTACGCGGCGCGTGTCGACGCGATCGAGGGCGGGATCCAGCGCGCCGAGGAGGCGCAGGCCCAGGCGGCTGCGGCCCTCGAGCAGTACAACGCGCAGCTGAGCGAGGCGCGGGCCGAGGCGGCCCGCATCCGCGACGAGGCGCGTGAGCAGGGCAAGCAGATCGTCGACCAGCTCACGGCTGAGGCCCGCGAGGCCGCTGCGCGCATCACCGCACGCGGTGAGGAGCAGCTCGCGGCCGAGCGCCAGCAGGTCGTCGTGCA
>JAODNF010000324.1 GCA_025464915.1 Frankiales bacterium
CGGGATCTTGTGGTGGCTTGCTCGTACTCACCGGTAGCAAGGCAGACTCCTGGACAACATGACTGAGCCGCGCACCGACGCACCCGTGACCTCCGACCCGAGGGTGGAGGAGGCGCAGATCGTGCGCTCGGGCTACCTGTACTGGGTCATGAAGGTCGTGCTCACCCCGATCCTGACGGTCGCGTTCCGACCCAGGATCGAGGGCATCACCAACATCCCGAAGCGCGGGCCGGCGCTGCTCGCGTGCAACCACACGTCGTACATGGACTGGCTGTTCCTGCCGCTCGTGGTCCGCACCCGCCGGATCTCGTTCCTGGCGAAGCTGGAGTACTTCACGCGCAAGGGACTGCGCGGCCGGGCGCAGGCGTACTTCTTCTCCGCGACCGGCCAGGTGCCGATCGACCGTGCCGGTGCGCACGCCTCGCAGGGAGCCTTGCTGACGGCAACCCGGCTGCTGCGTGAGGGGCGGCTGGTCGGCGTCTTCCCCGAGGGCACCCGGACCCGCGACGGGCGGCTGAACCGCGGCCGCACTGGCGTCGCACGGATGGCCGCCGAGACGGGCGTGACGGTCATCCCGTGCGCCACCGTCGGCACCTTCGACATCGCGCCGCCCGGCACCCGCCTCCCTCATCCCAAGCAGATCAAGGTGCGCTTCGGGTCGCCGATGCCGGCCATCGCTCCCGACCCCTCGTCGGAGCAGCTTCGCGTGTGGACCGACGAGCTGATGGCGCGCATCTGCGTGCTCAGCGAGCAGGAGTACTCCGGCGTCGACGCGGTGGGACGCACCTAGAACTGGTAGAACGTGTTCTATGGCCAAGCGGATCGTCATCTGGGGCACGGGGTTCGTCGGCAAGCTCGTCATCGCCGAGGTGGTGAAGCACCCCGAGTTCGAGCTGGTCGGTGTCGGCGTCAGCAACCCTGACAAGGTGGGCAAGGACGCCGGCGTCATCGCCGGCCTCGACCCGATCGGTGTGATCGCGACCGACAGCATCGAGGAGCTCCTCGCGCTCAACCCCGACGCGCTCGTGCACTACGGCCCCACCGCTGCCCATGCCGACGAGAACATCCGCGTCATCACGGCGTTCCTGCACGCGGGCATCGACGTGTGCTCCACCGCCATGACGCCGTGGGTGTGGCCGGCGATGAAGCAGAACCCACCGTTCTGGCTCACTCCCGTCGAGGAGGCCTGCCGCGAAGGCGGGTCGAGCTGCTTCACCACCGGCATCGACCCCGGCTTCGCCAACGACCTGTTCCCGATGACGCTGATGGGGCTGTGCTCGGAGGTGAAGGTCGTGCGGGCGCTCGAGCTCGTCGACTACCAGAACTACGAGGGCGACTACGAGAACGAGATGGGCATCGGCCGGTCACCCGACTTCAAGCCGCTGCTCGAGCACACCGACCTGCTCGTGATGGCCTGGGGGGCAACGGTTCCCATGATGGCGGCGGCCGTCGGCATCGAGCTCGAGGAGATCACGACGACCTGGGACAAGTGGGTCACCGACGTCCCGATCCCGTGCATCAAGGGGACCATCGAGCCAGGTCAGGTCGCGGCCATCAACTTCACGATCAACGGCGTCTACAAGGGCGAGACCCGCATCCAGCTCGAGCACGTCAACCGCATCGGTCCGGACGCGGCGCCGGACTGGCCGCGCGGCAGCAGCGACGACGTCTACCGGGTCGAGATCGAGGGCACGCCGTCGATCACGCAGGAGACGGCGTTCCGCTTCACCGACGGCTCGGGTCGGGACGCTGCCACCGCGGGCTGCCTGTCGACCGGGCTGCGCGCGCTCAACGCCGTACCTGCCGTGAACGACCTGCCGCCGGGCTGGGTCACCCCGCTCGACCTCCCGCTGATCGCCGGCAAGGGCACCATCCGCTAGTGCGCCGGGTCAGACGTGGCTGGGGTCCAGGGACTCCATGGAGCGGCGGGGCAGCGGCAGTACGGCCTGCATCGGCCGCAGTCCGGTCAGCTGCAGGACCAGGTCGAGAAGGGTCTGCGTCGTCAGGCCGGCCTTGGTGCCGGGCGAGGTCAGCAGCACCCGGTAGATCGTGACGAACCCCTCGGCCGGCTGGTCCCAGGACCAGTCGACCGAACCGAGGTGGGCGGCGGTGCCGACCCGGCCGCCGACGCCGTTCCAGGGCCCGTCCCAGACCTGCACCCCGGCCGGACCGGGGGAGTAGCAGCCGCCCCGCGAGACGTCGAGGTCACGGGCGGCCATCAGCAGGGCGCGGGCCTCGTGCGACCCGAGGACCACGTCGGGGTGCTGCTCGGTGCGGACCTCGCGCGGCGTCAGCCGGAAGGACCGGTGCGCGGCTGGGCCGGGCAGGTGGACCGTGTGCGCCGTCATGCCCAAGTCGTCGTCATCCACCGACCACGCAGTGGCCCCCCGATCGGGTGACACGACGGGCAGAATGGGCACGTGTCCCGCCACCGTGAGATCGACGATGCGCACATCATCATCGGGCTGCGCGTGAAGTCGGTGGAGCGGGGCCGCCGGACCGGGGCACCCGGGCCGGTGCCGATCTCGTCGGGCTGGTACGACCTGCACCGCGACCGCAACAACCACCCGCCGGCCGAGACGGTGATGCGGCGCTTCGGGTCGTGGTCGAAGAGCTGCGCCGCGGCCGGCATCCCCGTGCGCGACCTGCCCAACGCCGGGCGGCCGCAGCGGTGGAGCGACGAGGAGATGCTCGCGGTCATCGCCGAGTTCTTCGGGAACCCGCGCCGCAAGGAGCTCTCCTTCCAGGCCTACAGCGCCTGGGCGAAGCTGCGCAAGGCTCGCCCGTCAGGCCCGGCCGTCATCAAGCGCTTCGGCAGCTGGAACCGCGCCAAGGAGCTCGCCGGTGCGATCTGACGCGTGGCGGCCGCTGAAGGCTGCGCACGAGTCCCGGGTCGACGCCTGGACGGCTCCGCACCTCGACCGCGCGTCGCGCCGTGAGAAGCACCCGGTCGAGGACTTCCTGTTCGGCTACTACACGAACCGGCCGTCGCGACTGCGTCGCTGGTCGCCCGGCGCAGGCGTCGTGCTCGAGGACTGGGACGGCGAGCAGCCCTGGAACGACCCTGTCCCCGACCGCCTCGGGTGGGTCGTGGACCTGCTGCGCCGCACCTCCGGGCGCGCGCCGGCCTTCGGATGCTTCGGTCTGCACGAGTGGGCGATGGTCTACCGCTCCGGCACGCGGCACGACGTGCCGCTGCGGCTGGGTGAGGAGGGCACCGCAGCCGTCGTCGAGGCCCAGGCCCTGACCTGCACGCACCACGACGCGTTCAGGTTCTTCGCGCCTGCGGCCCGTACGCTCAACCGGCTGCAGCCCAGTCGCGAGGACCAGCTCGAGCTCGAGCAGCCGGGCTGCCTGCACGCCAACATGGACCTCTACAAGTGGGCGTACAAGCTCAGCCCGTGGATCCGTGCGGAGCTCGTCGCGGACTGCTTCGACCTCGCACGACGGATCCGCGAGCTGGACATGCGCGCGTCGCCCTACGACCTGTCGTCGCTCGGCTACCCGGCGGTGCCCATCGAGACGCCCGAGGGCCGTTCGGCGTACTCGTGCGCTCAGCGGGCCTTCGCGGACGAGGCACGAGCGCTCCGGGAGCGGCTGCTCGTCGCGGCGACGCCGCTGGTCCGCACGGGCTAGCGGAAGTGAGTGCCCACGGGTGCGCGGCGCCTCGGGTCAGCGCCCGATGAGAAGAGCATGACGATCGACCTCACCGGCCCGAAGCCCACCTTCGAGTCGACCTGCGACCACTGCGGTCGCACCGAGCAGCTCTACCGGCTGATCGGCAC
>JAODNF010000344.1 GCA_025464915.1 Frankiales bacterium
TCGGCCTTGAAGACGGTCTTGAGGCCGGCCAGGGACTCCGCAGAGGTCCCGCGACGCAGCCCCTCGTCCACGGCGAACGTGCTGCCGTCGGGCAGGGTGACGGGCGCGATCTGGTCCACGAGCCGGCCGTCGTCGATGGCTGCCGCCAGCTTCTCGTGCGAGGCGGCGGAGAACTCGTCCAGCGCCTGGCGGGACAGCTCCCACTTCTCGGCCATCATCTCCGCGCCGACGCCCTGGTTGAACATGATCCCGTCGTACCGGTCCCGGATCGACTGGCTGTACGGGAAGCCGAACGCCTCGTTCGCCACGGACGCGCCCATGACGACCTTGCTCATGATCTCGACGCCACCGGCGACAGCCACGTCATACTGACCGCTGATCAGCCCGGCGGCAGCGAAGTGCACCGACTGCTGGGACGAGCCGCACTGACGGTCGACAGCGGTCGCCGGCACCGACTCCGGCCAGCCGGCGGCCAGCACGGCGTTGCGCCCGATGCAGTTGGCCTGGTCGCCCACCTGCTGGACGCACCCCCAGATGACGTCGTCGACGAGGGCCGGGTCAAGCCCGCTGCGCTCCACCAGGGCGTTCAGCACGTGCGCCGAGAGGTCCGCCGCGTGGATCCCGGCGAGGGAGCCGTTGCGACGGCCGATAGGTGTGCGGACTGCGTCGACGATGACGGCGTCGCGAGCGGACATGAACAGCCTCCAGAGAATCAGTTATCTCAGTGAGAGTATCCCGTGCGCGGCATCTGTCAGTGTGAGCCGCGGCACAATCCGCTGTAACAGTTATCTGTTACGGTCGAGGCGTGCGCATCGGCATGCCCCTGTCCTACAGCTCCGACGGCTTCGTGCAGACCGTGGAGGAGCTCCTGGACTACGAGCGTGCCGGCCTCGACCTCGCGTGGGTGGCGGAGGCCTACACCTTCGACGCGGTGAGCCAGCTCGGTTACCTCGCCGCGCGGACCACCACGCTGGGCATCGGGTCGGGGATCCTCAACGTCTACAGCCGCACGCCCACGCTGCTCGCCATGACGGCAGCAGGGCTGGACGCCGTCTCCGCCGGTCGCTTCACGCTCGGCCTCGGCGCCTCCGGACCCCAGGTCGTCGAGGGGTTCCACGGGCTGCGGTACGACGCCCCCCTCGGTCGCTCCCGCGAGACGGTCGACATCTGCCGCCAGGTCTGGCGCCGCGAGAAGGTCGAGCACCACGGCAAGCACTACGACGTGCCGCTCACGCCGGAGCGCGGGGGCAGCGGCCTCGGCAAGCCGCTGAAGCTGATCAACCACCCCGTCCGCGAGCGCATCCCGGTCGTGCTGGCCGCGCTCGGCCCCAAGAACGTGCAGCTGGCCGCCGAGCTCTTCGACGGCTGGGAGCCGATCTTCTTCTACCCGGAGCAGGCCGCAGCCGCCTTCGGCGAGCCGCTGGCAACCGGCGCCGCGCTCCGGCCTGACGACCTGGACCCACTGGAGATCTACGCCGACACGCACCTGGCGATCACCGACAGCGCGGAGCAGGAGCAGGCCGCGCTGCAGCAGGTCCGCGACCACCTCGCGCTCTACGTCGGGGGCATGGGCGCGAAGGGCAAGAACTTCTACCACGAGCTGGCCTGTCGCTACGGCTTCACGGAGGCGGCGGACCGGGTGCAGGAGCTCTTCCTCGCCGGTCGACGCGAGGAGGCCGCGGCAGCGCTGCCTGAGGAGTTGGTGCGCGGGGTGGCCCTCATCGGCAGCGAGGCCGACGTCAAGGATCGCGTGCAGGCGTTCGCTGCGGCCGGCGTGACCGTCCTGAACGCCAAGCCGCTGGCTGCCACCCACGAGCGACGGGTCGCCGACGTCGCCGCCCTGCGAGCCCTCACGAGCTGAGGACCCGGCCGCTCACCTGGTGGCGGCCAGCAGCTCCGCGAAGGACGCCTCCATGCAGGCGCCGTAGCGATCCGGGTCCGGCATCATCTCCCGCGCCGCCGTGACCGACGTCATGTACGTCCCGGCGTACGTGCCGACCAGGTGGATGATGCCGATGCCAGGCAGGATCGGGCCGTTCCCGGTGATGCGCACGGCCTTCGCCCCGCAGAAGTACAGCGGTGCGGTGGGCCCGGGCACGTTGGTCAGGGTGGTGTTCGCCACGGCCGGTGCTGCCGCGAGCAAGGGCAGGGCACGACTGCCGATCCCGAGGAGGGCCCCGGGCAGCAGCTCGGCGACCTCGAGCAGCGCTGGGACCCGCACGCCCTCGCGGACGGCCTGTGCCGTCGAGGTGCCTCGGTGCACCGCCTCCAGCCGCTCGACCGGGTCCTCGATGTCCGAGCACAGGGACTGCAGCATGAGCGACAGCATGTTGCCGCCGTCACCGACCTGGTCCGGGGTCCTGACCGAGATCGGGCAGGCCGCGACGAGGGAGCCCTCCGGCACCTCGCCGTGCTCCGTGAGGTAGCGCCGCAACGAGCCCCCGACGTGCGTCAGTGCGACGTCGTTGACGGTGGCCCCCGGGACTAGCCGCTTGATCCTCCGGACGTCCTCGAAGTCCCAGAAGCCCGCCTGGAACACCCGGTGAGCGGTGGGGGTCCCGTTGAAGCGGGTCTTCGGGACCGGCCCGCCGGTCCGCGCGAACGTTGCGATCGCACCGGCCGTCGGCACGGCCCTGCGGACGGCAGTAGGGAGGTGCTCGACCGCCACCTGCGCCACCCGCATGGGTGAGCGCGCGGCGCCGAGGACGCTCCGACGCAGCATGGTCATGGTCGACGGCTGCGACCGCGGCTGCCAGGGCTCGTCCGGAGCGACGTCGGGAGCCAGCGGCGACAGGTCGTGCATCGCGGAGAGGAGTTCCACGCCCTCCATGCCGTCGAGGGCAGCGTGGTGCACCTTCAGCGAGACGGCGAAGCACCCCGAGGGGAGGCCCTCGACGTGGTCGAGCCCCTCGATGACCGTGAGCTCCCACGGCGGCCGGGTCAGGTCCAGCGGTCGGGCGTGCAGCCGGGCGAGCTGGATGCACAGCTGCCGCCAGTCCCCCGGCGCCGGGAGGGCGATGTGGCGCACGTGGTACTCGAGGTCGAAGTCGGGGTCGTCGCACCAGTACGGCGCGCTCAACCCGAGGGGCGCCCCCACGAGCCGCTGGCGGAAGGTGGCGGCGCGGTCGAGACGGGAGGCCAGGTGCCCCAGGATGCCGGTGAACGTGACGCGTCCCCCTGGTGCCGTCGAGGGGTCGTAGATCATCACCGGGTTGATGTGCAGCGGCATGGCTGGGCCCTCGAGCCGCACGAAGGCAGCATCCATCCAGGACAGCTGCCTCATGCGTGCCACCTCATGCGTGCCACCTCATGCTTGCCACGCAGCGCCGGCAGCCAGCAGCGGGCCGGCATCGACCCCCCACTCGCGCAGCGCCTCGACCGTGTCTGCGCCCGGTGCCGGAGGCGGAGTCGACAGGGCACCTGGCGTCCGCGAGAAGCGCGGCGCCGGAGCGGGCTGGGGGTGCCCGTCCACCACGGCGTACGTCCCCCGAGCGGCCAGGTGAGGGTCGGTCACGGCCTCTGTCATCGACAGCACCGGCTCGACACAGGCCTCCTTGCCGGCGAAGTGGCTCGCCCACTCGTTGCGGGTCCGCTGCCGGAAGCGCGCGGTGAACAGCTCCCGCAGCGCCGGCCAGTTGGACGGGTCCTCACGCGAGGGCGCGTCCGACAGCTCGAGACCGGCCAGCAGCGCGGCGTAGAACTGCGGCTCGAGCGCGCCGACGGCGACCCACTTGCGATCCGCGGTCTCGTACACCCCGTAGTAGGGCGCACCACCATCCAGCTCGTTGGTGCCGCGCTCGTCGCGCCAGACCCCCCAGCTGGCCATCATCCATGGCATGGCCATGAGGGTGGCGACCCCGTCGACGATGGCGGCGTCGACGACCTGGCCCCGCCCGGACGTGGCCCGCTCGACCAGCGCGGCGCAGATGCCGAAGGCCACCAGCAGCCCGCCTCCGCCGAAGTCGCCGAGCAGGTTCGCGGCGAAGGACGGCGGTCCCTCCGGGTCCTGACCGGAGGCGTGCAGCGCGCCGGTGCGCGCGATGTAGCCGAGGTCGTGGCCCGCCGCCTGTGCGAGCGGGCCGTCCTGCCCCCAGCCGGTCATCCGCGCGTAGACGAGGCGCGGGTTGCGGGCCAGGCAGACGTCCGGGCCCACGCCGAGCCGCTCCGTGACGCCGGGCCGCAGGCCTTCCAGCAGCACGTCAGCCGTCTCCGTCAGCTGGAGCAGCGCCTCGACGGCATCGGCCTGCTTCAGGTCCAGGACGGCCGACCGGCGCCCACGGTTGAGCAGGTGCAGCTCCGGGTGCTCCACCCGTGGGCCCGGGCGGTCGATGCGCAGCACGTCGGCTCCGAGGTCGGCGAGCATCATCGCGCAGTGCGGCCCTGGTCCGATCCCGGCGAGCTCGAGGACGCGGATTCCGGACAGCGGTCCACAGCTCACGTGCGGCTCCTTCGTGTTGCGGTGCGGCGGTTCGGCGGAGCCGGCGATCGGCTGCCACCTACGATGGGTTCACGTGGGCAGACGATCTGCCCGATTCGTCCTTGGGAGGCCGCGTGACCGTGCCGCTGCAGCTGTCGCACGTCGGAACCGTCGTGCGCGCGCCGAAGACGGCCGAGCTCATCGCTCGCCAGCTCCGCGGCCAGGTGGTGCGCGGCGATCTCAAGCCTGGCGACACGCTGCCGCCCGAGGTCCAGCTCCTCGAGCAGTTCGGGGTCTCCCGGCCGACGCTGCGCGAGGCGTTCCGCATCCTCGAGACCGAGGGGCTGATCAGCGTACGCCGCGGCGCCCGCGGTGGGGCCCAGGTGATGAAGCCCGACCTGAGCGTCGCCGCTCGCTACGTGGGCCTGCTCCTCCAGGTGCAGGGCACCACCATCGAGGACGTGTACGAGGCGCGGATGGTGGCGGAGCCCTACTGCGCGCGGCTGCTCGCGAAGCGCCGCACCAAGCAGGACCTCACCGACCTGCGCGACTGCGTGGCTGAGCTGCGAGCGGTGGTCGACGCCGGCACCGAGCAGGTGCCCGACCCGCTGAAGTGGTCCGGGCTGACGTACGCCTTCCACGAGCTCCTCATGCAGCGAGCCGGCAACAACACCCTCGCCGTGCAGGGCGGGGTCCTGCAGGACATCGTCCACACCCACCTCGACCTGACGGTGAGCCGCAACTTCCGGCAGGCCGGCACCGCCGAGCGCTTCCGCCGCACGATCCGGTCGTACACCAAGCTCATCGACCTTGTGGAGGCCAAGGACGCGGACGCCGCGGAGGCGCACTGGCGCACGCACATGGAGGTCGCCGGCAAGGCGCTGCTCGGCGAGGACATCAAGAGCAAGCGGGTCGTCGACCTCTTCAGCTGAGTCCACGGATTCATCTTACTCATTCACCGCTTCTAGATCTTGACAACATGTTGTCAAGATGCGCACTGTGGTCGCGTGCACCCGTTGGAAGAGCTCGTCGACGAGCTGCTGAGGACGACCGGCCGCCTGACATCGGCGACCACTGAGCTGGTCGTCGACCTCGGTCTCACCGCGGCTCAGCACACCGTGCTGACGGCCGTCGTCCGCAGCGCGACGCCTCCGACCGTGCCCCAGATCGCGCGCAGCCTCGGGCACTCGCGCCAAGCCGTCCAGCGCATCGCCGACGACCTGGTCACTGCGGGGCTGCTCGACAGCGAGGACAACCCGGGCCACAAGCGCGCACGGCTGCTCGTCGCGACCGAGCGCGGGACGAGCCTCTACCGCACCTCCGAGGAGCGGGCCCAGTCGTGGGCTGCGCGCGTCACGCACGGCATCGAACAGGAACGGATCGACGAGGCCGCTGCAACCCTGCGGCGGCTCCGCCACGCCCTGGAGGCATGAGCATGTGGGACTTCAGCACCGACCCGGACTTCGCCGCGGAGCTCGACTGGATCCGGGACTTCGTCGTCCGGGAGTGCGAGCCGCTCGACCTGCTGTTCCCCGCCGGCGGCGACCCGTACGACGTGAGCAACGAGCAGGCGCGGGCGGTCCTTCAGCCGCTGGAGCAGCAGGTGAAGGACCGTGGGCTCTGGGCCTGCCACCTTGGGCCGGAGCTCGGAGGCCAGGGCTACGGCCAGCTCAAGCTCGCCCTGATAAACGAGGTCCTCGGCCGCTCGTACTGGGCACCGACCGTCTTCGGCACGGCCGCACCCGACACCGGCAACGCGGAGATCCTCGCGATGTTCGGCACGGCGGAGCAGAAGGCCAGGTACCTCCAGCCGTTGCTGGACGGCGACATCGTCAGCGCCTTCTCGATGACCGAGCCGCAGGCCGGGGCCGATCCCAAGGAGTTCCTGTGCCGCGCCTGGCGCGACGGTGACGAGTGGGTCATCGACGGGGAGAAGTGGTTCACCAGCAACGCCCGTTACGCCGCCTTCCTCATCGTCATGGCCGTCACCGACCCCGATGCCGCCCCGCACGAGCGGATGTCGATGTTCGTGGTCCCCGCGGAGACGCCGGGCATCGAGATCCTGCGCAACGTGTCCACGATGGAGGAGGCGGAGGACGAGGGGATCCACGGCTACGTCCGCTACCGCCAGGTCCGGGTGCCGCGGGACGCGATGCTCGGCGCCCCCGGGGAGGGCTTCACGGTCGCCCAGGCCCGGCTGGGGGGTGGGCGCGTCCACCACGCCATGCGCACCGTGGGCAAGTGCCAGCGCGCCTTCGACATGATGTGCGAGCGCGCGCTCTCCCGTCGTACCCAGGGGTCTTTGCTCGGAGACAAGCAAGCCGTGCAGGCGTGGATCGCGGACTCCTGGATCGAGCTGCAGCAGTTCCGGCTGCTCGTGCTGCACACCGCGTGGGTCATCGACACCCAGCCGCACGGGGCCGCCCGCACGCAGATCGCTATGTGCAAGGTCGCGATGGCCAAGGTGTTCCACGACATCGTGCAGCGGGCTGTGCACCTGCACGGCTCGCTCGGGGTGACGCACGAGACGCCGCTCGCGGGGATGTGGATGACGGTGCCCTCCCTGGCCCTCGCGGACGGCCCCACCGAGGTGCACCGCACGACCATCGCCAAGCAGGTCCTCCGCGGCTACTCCCCCGCGCCCGGCCTGTTCCCCACGGAGCACGTGCCCCCGCGCCGGGAAGCCGCTCGCGCCCGGTACGGGCTGTGAACCACTTCGACCTCACGGGTCTGACCGCTCTCGTCACGGGTGGCAGCCGCGGTCTCGGCCGCGAGATGGTCCTGGCCTTCGCCGACGCCGGGGCCGACGTCGTCATCGCCAGCCGCAAGGTCGAGGCGTGCGAGGAGCTCGCCCAGCAGGTGCGGGCCAGCGGCCGCCGGGCCCTCGCTGTCGGCTGCCACGTCGGGCACTGGGTCGACTGCGAGCGGCTGGCAGAAGCGGCGTGGGAGTTCGCGCCCGTCGACGTCCTGGTCAACAACGCTGGGATGTCGCCCCTCGCGCCCTCCTCGGCCCAGACGACCGAGGAGCTCTTCGACAAGGTGCTCGCCGTCAACTTCAAGGGCCCCTTCCGCCTGGGGGCGCTGCTGGGCCAGCAGATGTACGACGCGGGCGGCGGTTCGATCATCAACGTGTCGTCGACGGGTGCGCTGATGCCGCAGCCGGCCTTCGGTCCCTACGCGGGGGCGAAGGCAGCCCTCAACGCGCTGACCCAGGTCCTGGCGCTGGAGCTCGGCCCGCGAGTCCGCGTGAACACGATCTCGGCGGGTCCCTTCCTCACCGACATCGCGCGCGACTGGCCGGAGCGAGCGAAGACGACGGCCCGCAGCGCCTCGGGACGCCCCGGCCGTCCCGAGGAGATCGTGACGACCGCCCTCTACCTGGCGAGCCCCGCCAGCAGCTTCACCACCGGCGCGCTGCTCCGGGTCGACGGAGGGCTGTGCTGATGGACCTGCTGCCCCTGCTGCGCGACGTGGTCGATCTCGAGGAGCTGCGGCCCCTCACGGGCGGGGCGTCCAGCCTGACGTTCGTCGGGGTGCGCCCCGACGGCGAGCGCGCCGTCGTCAAGGTGGCCCCTCCCGGCCTGCCGCCCGTGCGCAACCGCGACGTGCTGCGGCAGGCGCGGCTGCTGCGGCACCTCGCCCCCACCGGCCTCGTCCCCCGCGTCCTCTCCGCGGGACAGGGCGAAGGCGACCTGCCGCCGTGGTTCGTCATGTCGTGGGTCGACGGCGAGTGCGTCGAGCCCGTGCTGGCCGACCGCCGCAGCAGCGAGGACCACGCCACGAACTACGCGCGCGGCCTCTCGGCGGCGGAGGTCCTCGCCGCGCTGCACGCGGTGGACCCCCCGACCGAGCGGCCGGTGTCGCTCGCGGCCGAGGTGGACCGGTGGACGCAGGCCTTCGCGACCGTGCCCGACGACCTGCGCGGCGACCACCCGTCCTGCGCCGCGAAGCTGCTCGCGCACCTGCCGGAGGCTGTCGCGCCGAGGGTGAACCACGGTGACTTCCGCCTCGGCAACACCCTCTGCCAGGGCGGGCGCGTCGCCGCCGTCATCGACTGGGAGATCTGGAGCGTCGGGGACCCGCGCGTCGACCTGGCGTGGCTGGCCTACTTCACCGACGAGGTGCCGCACCCGGCAGCCCCCAGCAACGATCCGACCGGGATCCCCTCCATCGGCGAGCTGGTCGCTGCCTACGAGGAGCAGGCGGGGCCGGTGACGGACCTGGCCTGGTTCCACGCCCTCACCCGCTACAAGGAGGCGGCAGCGACGGCCCTGCTCATCAAGCGCGCCCGGCGGTCCGGGCAGCTGCCCCCGGCGCTCGCCCGGATGGAGCCGCTGCTCCCGTCGCTGCTCGACGACGCCGTGAGCTACCTCTAGCGCCGCACCACGTTCTCGGCGTACGCCTCGATCGAGGTCAGCGCCTCCTCCAGCGAGCCCTGGGCAGGGGTGACCACGACCCAGGTGGCTCCGGCTGCGGCAAGCTCGTCGACGAGGTCACGAGCCTGCGCCGGGTCCGCGCTCATCCGGTTCGTGCGCCCCCACTCGACCTGCACGTCCACCATGTCGCGTCCTGCGGCAGCCAACGACGCACGGAGCTCGTCGACGGCCACCGCGAGATCGGCGGGGGTGGACAGCGCCGCGGTCCCGATGGTGTCCGAGACCTGGCCGTCGACGAGCAGCGGAGTCCACCCGGAGCCGTAGGCCACCACGCGCTCGCGCGCCCGGCGGCTGTTGCCGCCGATCCAGAGCGGTGGGTGCGGGTGCTGCACGGGCCGGGGACGGGCCGTCTGGCCCGCCGCGGTGAAGTGCCGTCCCTCGTAGGAGAAGCTGTCGGTGGACCAGACTCCTCGCCAGACCTCGACCGCCTCGTCGAGCAGCGCGGCCCGCTCGTTGAAGTCGACGCCGAGCGCGGCGAACTCGGACCGGAGGTAGCCGGCGCCGAGCCCGACGGTCAGCCGGCCGCCCGACAGCAGGTCGACCGTGGCCAGCTCCTTCGCCGACAGCAGCGGGTTGCGGTACGGCGCCACTAGCAGGTAGGTCAGCAGCCGGATGCGCGACGTGAGCGCGGCGCAGAAGGCCAGCGCGGCCATCGGGTCCAGGGTGTCGTGGCCACCGCTGCGCAGCCACTTGTCGGACGGTGCGGGGTGCTCGGTGAACGCGAAGGCGTCGAAGCCGCAGGCCTCTGCCGTGGTGACCAGCCGGCCCACCGCGTCCGGCTCGAGCAGCGCAGGGTCGTAGCCCGCGTGCGCCATGGGGTGCTGCACCGTGAAGCGCATCAGGCTGCGGCGTCCCCGAGGTAGGCGGCCTCCAGCCGTTGCGGGTCGGCGAGCAGCTCCGGCGCACTGCCGGACAGGACGACGGAACCGTGCGCGAGCACGACCGCCGTGTCCGCGACGCCCAGCGCGAGGCGCACGTGCTGCTCCACCAGCAGGACCGAGGCCCCGGTGTCGGTGGCCACGGCCCGGACGACGGGCAGCAGGGACTCGACCACGACGGGCGCGAGACCCATGCTGAGCTCGTCGATCAGGAGCACCTTGGGCTGCTGCATCAGGGCGCGGCCGATGGCGAGCATCTGCTGCTCTCCCCCGGAGAGCTTGCCGGAGGCGACCTTCAGCCTCGTGCCGAGGGAAGGGAAGTAGCCGAGCACCTGCTCCTCGGTCACCCCGCCCTTGCGCTTGGCGAGCGACAGGTTCTCGCGCACGGTCAGCCCCGTGAACAGCGCCCGGTCGTCGGGCACCAGCACCAGACCCGCCTTCGCCGCTGCGCGGGGCTGGCCGGACGGCAGGGCGGTCCCGTCCACGGAGACGGCGCCTCCGAGCGTCGGCAGCAGGCCGGCGAGCGAGAGCAGCACGGTGGTCTTGCCCGCGCCGTTGGGGCCCAGCAGGGCGACGACCTCGCCGGGCGCGATCGAGAGGTCGAAGCCGCGCACGACGGGGCGACCGGTGAGGTGGCCGGCGTCCAGCCCCTGCACGTCGAGTGCCGTCATGACGATGCCTCCGCGTGGGCGTGGGTGGTGCCGAGGTAGGCCCGCGCCACCTCGGGGTCGCGCTGCACCTCGGCGGGGGTGCCGACCGCGATCACCTTGCCGACGTCGAGCACG